>JBOHCO010001251.1:0-4090 GCA_050698895.1 Streptosporangiaceae bacterium | reverse complement strand
GCCCAGGTCCGCCCGGCCCGGGACCGGCCGCGCCGCCGGGACCCGCCGACCCGCGCGAGCCGCCTGGGCCGCCTGGTGGCCTGACTGTGGCCCTGACCTGCGGGGATATGCCGAACATCTGCTGGAGCACGTCGCCGAGCAGCCGGTCGTGGCCGCTGTTCGCGAAGCCCTTGGCGTCGCCCTCCCGCGCGAACTCCACGGTCAGCACGCCCTCGGTCAGCGACTCCACCGTGGCGTTGGTGAGCAGGATCCAGGCCACCTTGCGCTCGCGCCGGACCGCCTCCAGCACATCCGGCCAGCGGTCCCGAAGCTGCGCCGCGTCGGTCAGCCCGCCTCCCGGCGCAGGCGTCGCGGCAGCGGGTGCGGGTGCGGGTGCCGCTGGGGCAGACCCGGCCGCGGCCGCAGGCTCCCACTCCGTGCTGGGGCGAGGTCCCGCCGGAGTCGTCGCCGACTCCGGGTCTCGGTCAGCCCCGTCTCGGTCCCCGGGACGACTGCCATGGGCTCCGGACGACTCGGCAGCCGAGCCCTCACCGCCCGATGGCGAACGGCCTGGGCCGGAATGACCCGATCCCGCGCTACCCGATCCCGCACTGGCCGATCCCGCCGGGGTCGGCTCCGGCCGCCCCCGAACTGGCGCGGCGCTATCCGCCGCGCGGCTGGGCCGGTCGGCCGCCGCGTCCGGCGGCCGGGTACCGGCCGATCCGGCCCCTAGTCCCGCGCTCAGTCCGGTACCCAGCGTGCCGCCCGATTCCAGCCGCCGCTCCAGCCGCTCCAGCCGAACCCGCAGGTCCGACTCGCGCTCACCCGCCGCCGGCAGCAGCACCTGCGCGCTCATCAGTTCCAGCAGCAGCCGCGGTGACGTGGCCCCGCGCATCTCGACCAGGCCCGCGTTGATGATCTCCGCCGCCCGGGCCAGATCCGCCTGCCCGAACCCCTCCGCCTGGGCCCGCATCGAGTCCAGCCGGTCCGCCGGCACGTCCAGCAGCCCCGTTGACACCGCGTCGGGGACCGCCGCCAGCACGATCAGGTCGCGCAGCCGATCCAGCAGATCAGCCGCGAACCGCCGCGGGTCGTGACCGCCCTCCACCACCCGGTCGATGGCCCCGAACACCGCCGCGCCGTCCTGCGCCGCGAACGCCTGCACCACCTCGTCCAGCAACCGGTCGTCCGTGTAGCCCAGCAGCGACACCGCGCCGGCGTAAGACAGCCCGGAGTCGTCCGACCCCGCGATCAGCTGGTCCAGCACCGACAGCGAGTCCCGGACCGAGCCCGCCCCGGCCCGGATCACCACCGGCAGCACCGCCGGCTCGTAGCTGGTGCCCTCGCTGGCCAGGATCTCCTCCAGCAGATCCCGCAGCACCGCGGGCGGCACCAGCCGGAACGGGTAGTGGTGGGTTCGTGACCTGATGGTCGGAATGACCTTTTCCGGCTCGGTCGTCGCGAACACGAACTTCAGGTGCGGCGGCGGCTCCTCGACCAGCTTGAGGAGGGCGTTGAAGCCCTCCCTGGTCACCATGTGCGCCTCGTCGATGATGTAGATCTTGAACCGGCCCGAGACCGGCGCGTAGAACGCCCGCTCCCGCAGGTCCCTGGCGTCGTCCACGCCGCCGTGCGAGGCCGCGTCGATCTCGAGCACGTCGATGCTGCCCGGCCCGGCCGGGGCCAGCGCCACGCACGAGGCGCACACCCCGCAGGGATCCGGAGTCGGCCCCTGCTCGCAGTTCAGCGACCGGGCCAGGATCCGGGCACTGGACGTCTTGCCGCAGCCGCGCGGCCCGCTGAACAAGTACGCGTGGTTGACCCGGCCGCTGCGCAGCGCCTGGCGGAGCGGCTCGGTGACGTGATCCTGGCCCTTGACCTCAGCGAAGCTGGCCGGGCGATACCTGCGGTACAGCGCCAGCGGCGCGGCCGGAGCCGCCTGCTGCGACTCGGCCGCGGGGCCAGGACTCTGACCGGGACTGGGGGCGTCACCTGTCATGAACTCATCCTCGCCGGGAGGGGAAAATAGGACCCCCCGCACACCCGTCAGAGCCCGCGTACCCTTGCTGCCTTCCGGCCCTGGGGGAGTTGGCGGGATAAACGCCGTGCGAGGGGTCTGTCGCCCAGTCTAGCGAGGCCCGGGGACACTGGTGCCAGCTATCCCGCCACCCGCCCCCGGGCGAGGCCGCCAGACCGGGTGGTCAAGCCCCTGGATCCGGGGCTTTCCCACCCCCAGCCGGGCTTGTGGCCAGGACGCTGCGGCGAGTCGGTAGGCTGGCCGACGGAGGATTCGCCTAGTGGCCTAGGGCGCACGCTTGGAAAGCGTGTTGGGGGCAACCCCTCAAGAGTTCGAATCTCTTATCCTCCGCCATCGTGACCAGGCACAACGCCTCAGCCACCCAGGCACGACTGGAGCCGGTCCTATCCGCTGGCCTCAGTTGAGCATCCGGCGGGCCTGCGCGCGGGACTGGACTCTGGTGCTTCCAGCGCTGTGAGGAGGGACGGATCGTAGATATCGCGAAGCGCCAGGCGGACCGCCGACGCCTGACTGTTCCTGATACTTGCTTGGTGAGCAGCGCCGATGGCGGCATTTAGTTCGGGATCGATTGGCAGCGCCCTGGCCGCCCTGGCAGCGGCCCTGACAGTGGGCGCCGTCCTGGTAGCGAAAGAGTTGGAATCCGCCGCACTCCTGCTGCTCTGGGTGGCAGTCATCGCTGGCGCAGCGACACTCATCACGCTCGGGGTAGCCTTCATCGCCACCACGACGCACTGATCGGGGCAGCGATCATCGCACCAGGGCTCGCGCAAGCCACAGGCCCGCTTCTCTGTTCAGAGGCTGCCAATAACTCTTTCTGCGAGCAAGGGCGGCACCGAGTTGCCTAGTTGGGCTTGAACCGACGACCGACTTCCGACCAGCTCGAACTCGTCCGGATAAGTGAAGAGTCTCTTGATCTCCGCAGTCCGCAAGCGCCTGTTATCCCAGTGGAATGGGCCGACGTACGGGCCAGGCTGGGCTTGGATCGTCGGGGCGGGCTTGTCCGTGGCTAGCTTAAGCAGGAACGACCAGTATTTGCTGCGCCAGCCAAAGAGCGGCGTCGGGTGGTCGCGCTTTTCTGTGTAGAAGAGGTAGTTGTCGCCGGGCGGGATATCCGGCAGCAGATGGCCGTACTTACCGTTGACGTCCTCGCCGGGCTCAGGATCGGTCACGAGACCAGCCAGAGCCTCACCAGCAGTGACATGCGGGCGCTTGGGGTCACCACTTACTCGCCGTTCCCAGCTGCCACCGTGTGATGGCATGGGATGGTCCGGAACATGCTCACCCTTCGGCACGCCAATCACGAACAGCCGAGGACGGGCCTGGGGAACGCCGTGATCTGCAGCATTGAGGACCTTGGCGCGGAAGTGATACCCAGCCTCGCCTATCTCTCTGAGGAGCCGCTCGTATGCTGGCCTGCTTGCCTTGTTGTTGTAGGTCAGGGCGTACACGTTCTCCAGTACGAAATAGCGAGGTCGTGCCTCCGCTAGGACCCGAGTGTAGGCCTGGAGCAGAGATGCATCTGGATCGAGGCCCTCGCGCTTCCATTCAAGCCAGAATCCCGATTTGGAGAACGGGGTGCAGGGCGGCCCTCCTACGAGCAGGTCCGGCCTCTGAGTGCCCTTAAGGCCGGCTGCCGCGAGGATCTGGCTGGTCGGCGTGGCGAGGATGTCGCTCTGGATGACGGGCGAGACGAGGTGATCGAAGTTCTTCTCCATGGTGGCCGCCGCGTCGCGATCCCACTCGACTGCCGCGCGGACCTCGTATCCCGCTCGTTCTGCGCCGAGGTCCAGGCCACCCGCACCGGAGAACAGGGATATCGCAACGCCTTTGGTACTCACGTGGCCATCCTCCCTGCGAGTGCCGACAATACCGGGACGCCACCCCGAACGGGCGCGCTCGGATCGATCTGCGGGAGGCGGGTCAGTCCGCGCGGTCCTGGCGTGCTCTGAGCTGGGCCAGCTCGTCCTGCGTCGCTGTGAGCAGCCGCTGAAGCTGGCGCTGGACCTGAGCGCTGATCTTGAAGGGGCACTTCCGCCAGTAGTCGTAGAACTCTGAAGTTTCGTAGTTATGCGG
>JBOHCO010001250.1:0-2345 GCA_050698895.1 Streptosporangiaceae bacterium | reverse complement strand
GGGGATTTCGTTGCCCGAGCTGACCTGCCTGGAGATCTGCGCCGGCGCCGGCGGTCAGTCCCTGGGCCTGGAGCAGGCGGGCTTCGCTCACGTGGCGGCGGTGGAGATCGATCCCGACGCCTGCGAGACACTGCGGCTCAACCGGCCGGCCTGGAAGGTCGACCAGGGTGACGTCCATCACTTCGCGGGCCCGGCCTTCCGGGGCGTGGACCTGCTGGCCGGCGGCGTGCCCTGCCCGCCGTTCTCGATCGCGGGCAAGCAGCTCGGCGCCGACGACGAGCGTGACCTGTTCCCGCAGGCGCTGCGGCTGGTCGAGGAGTGCGAGCCCGCCGCGGTCATGCTGGAGAACGTGCGCGGCCTGTCCGCGGCTCGCTTCGCGGGCTACCGCGAGCAGGTGCTCGGCCGCCTGAGCGAGCTCGGCTACGCCGCGGACTGGCAGGTGCTGAGCGCCAGCGAGTTCGGCGTGCCCCAGCTCCGGCCGCGGTTCATCCTGGTCGCCCTCCGGCCGGACGCCTACGCCCGGTTCGAGTGGCCGCAGGCCGTGACGACCCCGCCGACCGTGGGCGACACGCTGCGTGACCTGATGGCGGCGAACGACTGGCCGGGCGCCGACGCCTGGGCGCGCCGGGCCGGCGGTATCGGCCCGACGCTGGTCGGCGGCTCCCGCAAGCACGGCGGCCCCGACCTGGGCCCGACCCGGGCCCGCGCGGCCTGGCTGACCCTGCACGTGGACGGCAAGGGCCTGGCCGACGCCGCGCCGGGCCCGGCCGCCCCGCTGCACCACCTGCCCCGGCTGACGCTGCCCATGGCCGCCGCGCTCCAGGGCTTCCCGGCCGACTGGCGCTTCTGGGGCCGCAAGACGGCGGCCTACCGCCAGATCGGCAACGCGTTCCCGCCGCCGGTGGCCCGCGCGGTGGGCCAGAGCATCAAGACGGCCTTGGAGGCGGCCCGCCCGGTGCCCGACCAGCTGTCGCGGGCGGTCTGAGCGGGGACCACCTCTGTTAATCGAAATCTACGAGAGCACCCGGCGCCGGAAGTTGCGCAGCCCGATGGCCAGGAACAAGGCCCCGAACGCCAGGACCACCGGATAGATGATGTACAGGTGCATATGCGGCGCGCTAGTGAACACGGCCCGCATGCCCTCGTTGACGTAGATCAGCGGGTTGATCAGCACGACCGTCTGGAGCCAGTGCCAGCCGCCCACGGTGACCGGGGCGAGCCTGGTCCAGGAGTAGTAGGTGCCGCCCAGGAACGTGATCGGCAGGATGATGAACCCGAACATCAGGCCGATGTTCCTGGGCTCGAAGCTGGTGCCGAGCACCAGGCCCAGGCCGGCCATGGCCACGCAGGCCAGCGGGACGAACGTGACGATCAGCCACCAGTGCAGGGTCAGGTGGGCGTGTACCCCCGGCGCGTGCACGACCGAGGCGATCGGCAGCACGATGATGGCCGACAGCACGCCCTGGGCCGCGCCGGACAGCACCTTGGCCACGGCCACCAGCCAGATCGGGCACGGCGCCTGCACCCGGTCCTCGATCTCCCTGGTGAAGCCGAACTCCTGGGCCATGGCCAGGGCGATGGACTGCACGCCCTGGAACATGACCGAGATCCCGACCACGCCGGGGACCAGGATCGTGGCGAAGGCCGATTCCGCCGCCGGGTTGCCCCCGCCGCCGATGCCCTGGCCGATCTTGGGGAAGACGTAGAGGAACACGAAGCACAGCAGGAACGGCTGGATGAGCGTGCGCAGCACGAACTCCCACAGGTGCTTGCGCAGCACGACCAGGTCGCGGAGCATGAGCGCACCGAGGGCGGTCCAGCTGGCCGCGGCCACCGACCGGGTCGGGCCGCCGCCGATCCGGCGGGCCGGGGCCGGCGCCTGGGAGGTTACGGATGTCGCCATCAGTCGCGCAGCTCCTTGCCGGTGAGATTGATGAAGACGGTCTCCAGGCTGGGCTCGGAGACCGACAGGTCGGCCAGGTCAAAGCCGCCCCGCTCGGCGGCCAGCACGATGCGCGGCACCAGCCGGTCGCTGCCCTGCACGTGCAGCTGGAGGCCACCGTCCACGCGGCGGGTGCGGGTGACGCCCTCGACGTCCTGGCTGAGCAGCTCGGCCAGGCGGGCGGTATCGCCGCCAGCCTTGATCGTGACCACGGTGTCGGCGTCCACGCTGCGCTTGAGCTCGGCCGGGGTGTCCAGCGCGAGGATCTTGCCGTGGTCCATGATGGCCACCCAGTTGCAGAGCTGGTCGGCCTCTTCCATGTAATGCGTGGTGAGCATGATCGTCTGGCCGTCGCCGTGCAGCTCGCCCAGCAGGTCCCACAGCGCGAGGCGGCTCTGCGGAT
>JBOHCO010001249.1:0-4468 GCA_050698895.1 Streptosporangiaceae bacterium | reverse complement strand
CGGCGACCGGGCTGCCGCGGCGGGCGCTGCGCAGCGCCTGGACGCCGAGGTAGAGCAGGTAGGCGGCGCCGGCCAGGCGCAGCGCGGTGAACGCGGCCGGGGCGGCGGCGAACAGCGCGGACAGGCCCGCCGCCACGGCGGTGATCTGGACGACCTCGCTGGTGGCCACGCCGAGGGTGGCGAGCAGCCCGGCCCGTGCCCCGCCGCGGGCCCCGGTGGCGAGCACGAACATCATGTCCGGGCCGGGTGCGATCATGGCCGCGAGCACCACCACGACGTACAGGGCGAGCAGATGGGTATTCACGCCGGGCCTCCCGCCATCGCGGCACGCGATCGGGCTGACCGGTGCCCTCGGCGGACCCAGTATCCCAGCGGTGTCACGTCAATATCGGCGCCCGAGGACCGTCCTGGCAGATTTACGACAGCATCATCACGGCCTCGCTAGTTCAAGGCTTGCTGTCGCATTCTCGCTAGGAACACTCCGGCAGAGCGGGCATGCTGGACGACATGCACGAGGACACCGAGCGCTGCGTGCGCGCCGTCCGGTCGAAGGACGCGCGGTTCGACGGCTGGTTCTTCACCGCGGTGCTGACGACCGGGATCTACTGCCGGCCGAGCTGCCCGGTGGTGCCGCCGCGGCCGCAGAACATGGTCTTCTACCCGAGCGCGGCGGCGGCCCAGCAGGCCGGGTTCCGGGCCTGCAAGCGCTGCCGGCCCGACGCCAGCCCCGGCTCGCCGGAGTGGAACGTGCGGGCCGACCTGGTGGCCAGGGCGATGCGCCTGATCGCCGACGGGGTCATCGACTCCGACGGCGTGCCGGGCCTGGCCCGGCGGCTGGGCTACAGCGTCCGCCAGCTCGAGCGGCAGCTGCTGGCCGAGCTCGGCGCGGGCCCGCTCGCGCTGGCCCGCGCGCAGCGGGCGCAGACCGCCCGGCTGCTGATCGAGACCAGCGCGCTGCCCATGGGCGACGTGGCGTTCGCGGCCGGCTTCTCCAGCATCAGGACGTTCAACGACACGGTCCGCCAGGTGTTCGCGCTGTCCCCCAGCGAGCTCCGCCACCGGGCCGCGAACCCCCGTACCGGGCGCGGGCGGCCGGCCCCGGCGGGCGGGGCGCTGGCGCTGCGGCTGCCGTTCCGGGCCCCCCTGTTCCCCGACAACCTGTTCGGCCACCTGGTGGCGACGGCGGTGCCGGGCGTCGAGGAGTGGCGGGACGGCGCCTACCGGCGGACCCTGCGGCTGCCGCACGGGCCGGGGGTGGTGGCGCTGCGGCCGCTGGCCGACCACGTGGCCTGCCAGCTTTCGCTGGCCGACCTGCGCGACCTGGCCACCGCGATCAGCCGGTGCCGGCGGCTGCTGGACCTGGACGCCGACCCGGTCGCGGTGGCTGACCTGCTGCGCGAGGACCCGGTGCTGACCCCGCTGGTCGACAAGGCGCCCGGGCGGCGGGTGCCCAGGACCGTGGATCCGGCCGAGTTCGCGGCCCGGGCGGTCATCGGGCAGCAGGTGTCCACGGCGGCGGCCCGGACGCACGCCGGCCGGCTGGCCCAGGCGCACGGCGAGCCGGTCGAGGATCCGGCCGGCGGGCTGCGCCGGCTGTTCCCTGGCCCGGCGGCGCTGGCCGAGGTGGACCCCGGCACGCTGGCGTTCCCCCGGTCCCGGCGGGCCACCTTCGCGGCGCTGACCGGGGCGCTGGCCGCCGGCCGGATCGACCTGAGCCCCGGCGGGGACTGGGCCGAGGCCCGGCGGCGGCTGGCCGCGCTGCCCGGCATCGGGCCGTGGACGGTGGAGACCATCGCCATGCGCGCCCTCGGCGACCCCGACGCCTGCCCGGCCACCGACCTCGGCGTCCAGGTCGCGGCCCGCGAGCTCGGCCTGCCCGTCAGCCCGGCCGGGCTCACCGAGAGGGCCGCGGCCTGGCGGCCGTGGCGGGCCTACGCGGTGCAGTACCTGTGGGCCACCGGCGATCACGCCATCAACGAGATGCCCGGCCCCGGCGGGCCAGGAAAGGACCCCCGATGACCACCACCACGCACGTCACGATCGGCAGCCCGGTCGGCCCGCTCACCCTGGTCGCCTCCGGCGGGCGGCTGGCCGGCCTGTACATGGACGCGCAGCGGCACCTGCCGGACTGGGCCGCCTTCGGCCCGGCCGGCGACCCGGCCAGCGCGCCGTTCGCGGCCGCGGCCGCGCAGCTGAGCCGGTACTTCACCGGCCAGCTGACCCGGTTCGACCTGCCGCTCGAGCTGGCGGGCACCGCGTTCCAGCGCCAGGTGTGGACGGCCCTGCGGGACATCCCCTACGGCCGGACCACTACCTACGGCGAGCTGGCCGTCGGCCTGGGCAAGCCCGCCGCCAGCCGGGCGGTCGGCCTGGCCAACGGCAAGAACCCGATCTCCATCGTGGTGCCCTGCCACCGGGTGATCGGCTCGGACGGCAGCCTGACCGGATACGGCGGCGGCATTGACCGCAAGCGGTTCCTGCTGGACCTGGAACTGGGCGCGGCGCGCCAGGCGGAGCTGCCCGGCCTGGCTGGTTAGCATTATGCGAATGAGCAGCCGCTTTTATCAGCTGGTGATTGACAGCCGCGACCCGCACGCGCTGGCCCG
The DNA here is from genome assembly GCA_050698895.1 of Streptosporangiaceae bacterium. Taxonomy (GTDB): domain Bacteria; phylum Actinomycetota; class Actinomycetes; order Streptosporangiales; family Streptosporangiaceae; genus DASUBV01. The sequence goes on along the minus strand of JBOHCO010001249.1, from coordinate 1,862 downwards.
ATTCTGGGCTCAGGTTCTCGAGCAGCCGATCCTGTTCGAGGATGACGACGAGGTCATCGTCGGCGCGGACGAGTACGCCCTTCCCCGCCTGTGCTTCGTGCCGGTGCCCGAGGGCAAGGCGGTCAAGAACCGCCTGCATATCGACCTGAACCCGGACGACAGGGACGCCGAGGTGGAGCGCCTGCTGGCGCTGGGCGCCGCCCGCGCGGACGTCGGGCAGGGGCCGGAAGCGACCTGGGTGACGCTGGCCGACCCCGAGGGCAACGAGTTCTGCGTATTGCGCCGCCACGACACGCTGACCGCGTAGGCCGCCGCGGCGCGGCCAGCGATTCTCGCCCGCGGGGGCCTGCCGAATGAGATTCACAGCGCTACGGTGTTACCGGGGCCAGCGTCCGCGACAGCGACAGCGACGGGACCGGATTAATGGGCACGGTTAGCGCACAACTTAAATGATCGATCAGGGCCGGGTGAGTATTTCCGACGAGCCTAATAGCTTTGTCGGCCGGGAGCGCGAGCTTGAGGAGCTGCGCCAGTTCGCGCGGGGCATGCGCGCGGTCACGCTGTGCGGCGCGGGCGGCATCGGCAAGACGCGGCTGCTGCTGCGCCTGCTGGCCGCGCTGGCCGACGACTACCCCGACGGCACCTGGTTCGTGGAGCTGGGCGACCTGCGCCAGGCCGAGCTGGTGGTGTCGCGGGTAGCGACCGCGATCGGGGTGGCCGAGGAGCCAGGGGTCCCGCTGATCGACACGCTCACGGACGCGCTGCGCACCCGGCGGCTGCTGCTGGCCCTGGACAACTGCGAGCACCTGATCGGCGCCTGCGCCAGCCTGTGCCAGCGGCTGCTGGCCGGCTCCCCCGGCCTCCAGGTCGTCGCCACCAGCCGGGAGGCGCTGCGGGTGGCGGCCGAGGCGGTGTGGCAGGTGCCGCCCCTGGCGCTGCCCCCGGCCGGCCTCACCAGCGCCGCCGACCTGGCCGCCTACGACGCGGTCCGGCTGTTCGCCGACCGGGCCGCCGCTGCGGTGCCCGGCTTCTCCCTGGGCCCGGCCAACGTCTCGTCGGTGGTGGCGGTGTGCCGGGCCCTGGACGGCCTGCCGCTGGCCATCGAGCTGGCCGCGGCCCGGGTGCGGGTGCTGTCGGTGGACCAGATCGCGTCCCGGCTGAGTGACCGGTTCCACCTGCTGACCACCGGCGACCGGACCGCGCCGCCGCGGCAGCAGACCCTGCGCGCGGCCATCGACTGGAGCTATGACCTGCTGTCGGAGCCCGAGCAGGTGCTGATGCGCCGGATGTCGGTGTTCTCCAGCTTTGCGCTGGAGATGGCCGAGCAGGTGTGCGCCGACGAGCAGCTGCCCGCACCCGAGATCCTGGACCTGCTGGCCGGCCTGGCCGAGAAGTCCCTGGTCGAGGTGGAGCCCGACATGCTGGCCCAGGCCCGGTACCGGATGCTCGAGACGATCCGGGAGTACGCCGCCGCCCGGCTGGACGCGGCCGGCGAGACCGGCGAGATGCGGCGCCGGATGGCGGCCTACTCGCTGGCCGTCGCGGAGCAGAACATGAGCGTCGGCATGGCGCTGACGCCGGGGCCCTGGTCGGCCCGGGTCGACGTGTTCCGCCGGTACGACGCCGAGGCCGGCAACGTGCGCGAGGTGCTGCGCTGGTGCCGGGCCCGGGGCGACATCGAGCGCGGCCTGCGGATCAGCACCGCGATCTCACCGTGCTGGATCGTCCGCGGCTCGTTCGCCGAGGGCGCCGAGTGGATCGACACGTTCCTGGCCGCCGCGGGCGACGAGGTGCCCGCCGCGATGCGCGGCGCGGCGCTGATCGCCCGGGGCCAGCTCGCGCTGGCCGCCGGGGACCCGCCC
>JBOHCO010001248.1:0-1376 GCA_050698895.1 Streptosporangiaceae bacterium | reverse complement strand
GCTCGTCACGGGCGGGGTTGAGCGCCGCCTGGGCCTGCCGGTCGTCACGGGAGGCCTCGCGGCGGAGGTGGTCGATGGCCCGGCGGCGGGCGGTGGTGATGATCCAGCCCGCCGGGGCCGGCGGCCGGCCGGCGGCCGGCCAGGTGGCCACGGCGGCGGCGAACGCCTCCTGGACCGCGTCCTCGGCCACGTCGATGCTGCCGAAGACACGGGTCAGGACGGCGACCGCGCGCCCGTACTCGGCGCGGAACACGCCCTCGATCTCGGGAATGCCGATGGCGCCCGGCCCCGGCCCCGGCTCAGTGCTCGGGGGCATCCTGGAACGGCCGGACCTCGATGGGCAGGCCGGTGACCGTGGCCGCGATGGTCGCGTAGCCGAGCGCCGCGTCCAGGTCGGGCGCGTTCACGATCAAGAAGCCGCCGACGTGCTCCTTGCCCTCCAGGTAAGGGCCGTCAGTCATGATGACGTCCCCGGCCCGTTCCCGGACCACGGTGGCCGAGTCGGGTCGGTGCAGGCCGCCGCTGAACACCCATGCCCCGTCGGCCTTGATCCGCTCGTGCAGCGCCTCCAGGTCGCGGCTCATGCGCTCCAGGACCTCGGGCTCGGGAATCGGCCCGTCAGGCTGATAGACGGTGAGTACGTACTGCGTCATGGCCGGTCCTTCCGTCACGCGGCCGGTGCCTCGTCGGCCGCTCTCACCCCCTATACGAACGACCGGCGGCCACTTCGACAGCTATCACAGATGATTGTCGCCCCGTTGGTAACACTCCCGCCTCGCCGTCGATGTGCGCGATCAAGCTGGGGCTGGGGGTTGCGGACGGCCGGATCGCGTCCTGCAGCCGGTCCGGAAGGCGCGGGTTCATGATCAGTTCATGATCGCGGAAGTCCGTCCGCGATATTCGCTGACCGATTTCCGCGATCAAGGCGGCCCCCATTAGGGGCGGCCGGTAAGGGGGATCCGGGCCGACCTGGTGCGGGGCGGACGCCGCCGCCGGGGCGGGTGGGGCGGTCGGAGCCGGACGGGGCCGCAGGGACGGGCGAGACCACCCCGTCCGAGCTCGCCTGGCCTGGATGTCCCGTGGGCAACCCCCTTGCTACCCACGGGACATTCACGGTCAGCGCGAGCGGGAGTCCGCGGCATGCTCGGCCAGGGCGGCCGGGAGCCGGGTGCGGACGGTCCGGGAACTCTGCCACAAGGCCACGAGCACGGTGGCGCTCAGCACGACCAGCGCGTCGCGGCCCGGTTCAGCACATCATCGACCAGGGGTCAGCGAACGAAGATGTTCACGCGCCGGTTCCGCGTCGTTCCGACACGTCGAACGCATGTGCGAGAAGGTCGTGGAAGTTGATCATGCGGGCCGGTAAAGTGCGGGTC
>JBOHCO010001247.1:0-16881 GCA_050698895.1 Streptosporangiaceae bacterium | reverse complement strand
GCGCTGGCCTGGCCGGCCCTGCACCACCAGCCGGTCTGGGTCACCTCGCGGACCATCGCGGCGTTGCTGGGCCTTCCGGCGCACGCGCTGGCCGGGATCAGCCTCACGTTGCTCATCGCGGTGGCCCAGGCGGTGATCGGGCTGTGGCTGGGCCGGGCGCTGACGCCGCGCTCGAGCTCACGTCTCTAGCGCCGTCTCTAGCTGGCCCGGTGGTTAGCCGGCCCGGTGGTCAGCCGGCCCGGTGGTCAGCCGGCCCGGTGGGGATGGGCTGGTGCGTCGGTGACCGGGACCGGGCAGTCGGCCGAGCAGGCGCGGCCGCCGCCGTATCCCCGTAACCGCAGCACCTCGGCGACCTGGGCTGCGACCCGGCACGGGTGCCGGGTCACGTCCAGCCAGCCGTACCGGAGGGTGATCACGCCGGCTGACGCGGCCGCGTTGTCCCGGTGGATGTCGGGCCAGCGCCGGTCGGCCGGATGCGCGGCCCGGCCGTCGAGCTCCACCGCGACCAGGTAGGCCTCGTAGAGCACGTCCCGGTACTCGGCGCGCCCGCCGTCGGCGTTGCGGGTCCGGGCCTGGGCCTGGCGCACGGCGCGCGGGAGCCGGTGCGGCCGCTCCACGTCCCGCAGGTAGCGGTGCTCCAGCACCGAGTGCACCCCGGCGGCGTCGGCTGCCAGGGCCTCGGTCAGCTCCGGCCGCCAGCGCAGCCGGCCCCGTAACTTCATGGCCTGGCGCAGCCGCGCCTCGGTGGTCAGCCGCCGCCCCACCGCCCGGGTCACCCAGCCGTAGGCGTCGTCGACGGTCCGGGCCACGCTCACCAGGTCCAGCACCGTCTCCTCGACCCTGGTCTGCGGCGGGGTCCGAGCCGGATGCAGCATCTGAGCAGCGCGGTCGGACCGGTGCAGGACGACGCCGGGGATCGGGTCCAGATGCCGCTGCGGCGGCACGGTGACATGGATGAGGTCGCTCGGCCGGTCCGTCAGGGTGGCCAGCTCGGCCGCCGTGGAGTAGCTGAGCATGGCGCCGGGCCCAGCATGGAGGGCGGCCGCCCACAACGCGGCTTCTCGGCATGGCTCACCGGAAAACACCGCGTACACGCTGGTGTGCAGGCGCTGCCAGCTAGCCTGCCGTAGCCGCGACCGGACAACATACCTAGTCAGCCCACCGCCGATGAGCTGGCCCATCGTCAGGAGGCCCTGCTGCGACTCGGCTAGCTCGCGCAGGTGCTCGGGTAACTCGGTCGCCATGCCCACAGCATGCCGATGCCCACCGTCAAAGCGGACATCGCTTCATGATCCCGGTGGATTTGGGCCACCGGCGGCCCAAATCCACCGGGATCATGGAACCCACGATGAGGCTGGCCGGGTTGGCCACTTCTGGAGGGTAAATCATGGGGGGATGACTGATCCGGAACTGATCCGGCGAGCGGAGGCCGCCGGCATCACCACCAGCTACGAGAACTGGCAGCACCAGCGCGTCGACGTGCCGCCAGCCACCCTCGAAGCCCTCCTGGCCGCCCTAGCCCAATCCTCATCATCCGCCCCAGCCGCAGCCGGAGCTGGCCGTGCGGCGGGGGAGGGCTCTGAGGGCGTTGAGGCCGCTGGTGCCGCTGGTGCCGCTGGTGCCGCTGGTGCCGCTGGTGCCGCTGGTGCCGCTGAGGTCACTGAGGTCGCTGGGGTCGGTGTCGTTGGGGCTGGAGGTGCAGCGGAGGCTGGCGGTGGTGCTGGGGCTGGCGATGGTGCTGGCGATGGTGCTGGAGGTGCATCTGGGGCTGGAGCTGGACGTAGCGCCGAGGGCACCGCTGGGGCGGGTGATGCGCCGGTGCCGAGCGAGCGTAGCTGGGGGTTTACCGTCCAGCTGTACTCGGTGCGGTCTCGGGAGTCGTGGGGGCACGGCGACCTGCGGGACCTCGCCCAGCTGGCGGCCTGGAGTGCACGCGATCACGGGGCCGGGTTCGTGCTCGTCAACCCCCTGCACGCAGCCGAGCCCGTCCCGCCGGTCAGCCCCTCGCCGTACCTGCCCATGACCCGGCGGTACGCCAGCCCGCTCTACCTCCGGGTCGAGGACATCCCCGAGTACGCCCGCCTCGCCGCGGTGCAGCGGGATCAGATCCAGCGCCTGGCCCAGCCCTTGCGGGCCCGGAACACCTCCGCCGACCTGATCGACCGCGACGCGGTGTGGACCGCCAAGCGCGCCGCCCTGGAGCTCATCTACCAGGCCCAGACCCAGACTCAGACTCAGGTCCAGACCCAGGCCCCGCTGACCCCGTCGCGCCAGGCCGCGTTCGACGCCTACCGCGAACGGGAGGGCGCCGAGCTCAGCTACTGGGCCAGCTGGTGTGCCCTGGCCGAGCAGCACGGGCCCGACTGGCGAGCCTGGCCCGCCCCGCTGCGCGATCGGGACCAGGGCCTGGCGCACACCGCCGGGACGCCCCGCCTGAGCCAGGCCGCCGGGTTCCACGCCTGGCTGCAATGGCTGGTGGACGAGCAGCTGGCCGCCGCCCAGCAGGCCGCGCGGGATGCCGGCATGCCCCACGGGGTCATCCATGACCTGGCCGTCGGCGTGCACCCCGGCGGCGCCGACGCCTGGGCCCACCAGGACCTGCTGGTCCGCGGGGTCAGCGTCGGCGCGCCGCCGGACAGCTTCAACCAGATCGGGCAGGACTGGATGCAGCCGCCGTGGCACCCGCAGCGGCTGGCCGCCGCCGGCTACCGGCCGCTGGCCGAGCTGTTCGCCGCCGCCTTCCGCAACGCCGGCGGGCTGCGCGTCGATCACGTCATGGGCCTGGCCCGCCTGTGGTGGGTGCCCGCGGGCATGACCGCCGACCACGGCGCCTACGTGCGGTATGACCTGCCCGCCGCCGTGACGGCGCTGGCCGGCCAGGCGGCTCGCGCCGGGGCCGTGTCCATCGGGGAGGACCTGGGCACGGTGGAAGAGTCCACCCGCGGCTACCTGGCCGCCCGCGGGGTCCTGGGCACCACCATGCTGTGGTTCGCGCAGGAGCCCGGCGGCGCCCCGCTGCGGCCCGAGCGCTGGCGGCGGGCCTGCATGGCCACCGTCGGCACCCATGACGTGCCGCCCATCGCCGGGTTCCTGAGCGGGGATCAGGTCCGGGAGCGGGCCCGGCTGCACCTGCTCGCCGGACCCGAGAGCGAGGAGCTCAAGCGGTCCGAGGCGCTCGTCTTCGGCTGGCGGGACACCCTGGTGGCGCAGGGCCTGCTGCCGGCCGGCCAGGGCCCGCCGCCGTCGCTGGACCAGCTCACCGTGGCGCTCTACGGCTTCCTGGCCCAGACGCCCGCGCTGCTGGTCGGCGTCTCGCTGTCCGACGCGGTCGGCGAGACCCGGAGCCAGAACATCCCCGGCACCAGCGACGAGTACCCCAACTGGCGCATCCCGCTGTGCGACCAGGCGGGCCGGGCCGTGCTGCTCGAGGAACTGCCCGCGCTGCCGCTGGTGCAGGCGACAGCGCGGGCGGCCCGTCCCCGGTAGCTTCTGGCCAGGTAACAGGGCCGGGTCAGCCGGCCTGGGCGTCCCGCTGGCGGCAGCGCAGGGCGCGGGCGACATCGTCGCGGCCCTCGGCCAGCAGCCGCCGCAACGGCGCCGGCGGGCGAATCCGCTCGATGTAGGCGTCGGCCTCGTCGATGGCCTGCTGGGTGATCACCGACCGGGGGTAGGCGGCCACGGTGAAGTACTGGGCCATGTCCGAGCCCCAGTCCCGCCAGATGTGGGCCACGACCTCGAAGTACCGCCCGGCGTAGGGCGCCACCAGCTCGTCCTGGTCCATGTCCTGGAAGCCGCCCAGCGCCGCGCGGAACGTGGCGTTGGCCATGGCGCCGCCGATGATCTGGTTCCAGGCCGCCTCCTTCGCCTCCGGCGTCGGGATGGCCGCCTCGGCCGACGCCGCGTGTCGCTCGCCGGCGTCGGTGCGGTCCCGGTCCAGCTCCTGGTTGATCGGCCCGTGGCCCGCCGCGCCCCGGCTGACCAGCCGGTGCAGCAGCCGCCAGCGCATGTCGGTGTCGATGGCCAGGCCCTCGATGACCGCGGCGCCGCTCAGCAGCGCCGCGATCAGGTCCAGGTCCCCCGGCGCCGACGCCGCGTTGGTGAACGCGACCGCGAAGGCCAGCTGCTCGTCCGAGCCGGGCGCGGCACCGTGCAGCAGCTCGCGCATGCTGGCCGCGTACTCGGCCAGCCCGGTCGCCCGCCAGCCCGGGTCCCCGTAGCGCCGGACGGCCGCCGCTGCCTGCCGGAGCACCACCTGGAGCACCGAGATGTCGGTGATGGAGTCGACCCCGGCCAGCACCAGGCTCAGGTAGTCACGGGTGGCCAGCTCACCGTCGCGGACCATGTCCCAGGCGGCCAGCCAGCAGATCGCGCCGGGCAGCGACTCGGTGAACCGGCCGCTGGCCGCGATCAGGCTGCGCAGGGAGTGCTCGTCGAGCCTGATCTTGGCGTAGGTGAGGTCGTCGTCGTTGACCAGCACCAGGTCGGGTCGGGCCGCGCCGACCAGCTCGGGCACCGGGGTGACCTCGCCGTCGATGTCGAGCTCCACCCGCCGGGTCCGGCTCAGCCCGGCGTCGGTCCGGTCGTACAGGCCGATGGCGATGCGGTGCGGGCGCAGCTCGGGGTGGCTGGCGGGCGCCTCCTGGAGCACGCTGAACGAGCTGAACGTCCCGTCGGCGGCCAGCTCGAACTGGGGCCGGATGGTGTTGATGCCGGCCGTCTCCAGCCAGGCCTTGGACCAGGCGGCCAGGTCCCGGTCGGAGTGCTGCTCCAGCGCGCCGAGCAGGTCGGTCAGCGTGGCGTTCTGCCAGGCGTGCTCGCCGAAGTACTGCCGCACCCCGGCCAGGAAGTTGTCCCGGCCGACGTAGGCGACCAGCTGCTTGAGCGCGGCCGCGCCCTTGGCGTAGGTGATCCCGTCGAAGTTGACCTCGACGGCGGCGATGTCGGGGATGTCGGCGGCAATCGGGTGCGTCGAGGGCAGCTGGTCCTGGCGGTACGCCCAGGCCTTGTCCACCTGCGAGAACGTCGTCCAGGCGTCCCGCCACCGGGTGGCCTCGGCCTGGGCCACGGTGCTGGCCCAGGTGGCGAACGACTCATTCAGCCACAGGTCGTCCCACCAGCGCATGGTCACCAGGTCGCCGAACCACATGTGCGCCATCTCGTGCAGGATGGTCGACGCCCGAGCCTCCCTGGCCGCGTCGGTGACCCGGGAGCGGTAGATGTAGCTCTCCAGGAACGTCACGCAGCCGGCGTTCTCCATCGCGCCCGCCTTGAACTCGGGCACGAACAGCTGGTCGTACTTCCCGAACGGGTACCGGCGCTGGAACTCGCGGTGATAGAAGTCAAAGCCCTGCCGGGTGACCTCGAAGATCTCATCCGGGTCCAGGTACTGGGCCAGCGACTGACGGCAGAACAGGCCCAGCGGGATGCCGTCGTGCTCCTGGCGGACCACGTGGTAGGGCCCCGCGGCGACCGCGGTGATGTAGGTCGGCAGCAGCGGAGTGGGCGGGAAGTGCCAGCGCCGGCGGCCCGGGCCAGCCTCCTCGGGCGACCCTTCAGGCGCCATGTTGGAAATGACTTCCCAGTCGTCCTGGGCGAGCGCCGTCAGCTCGAAGGTGGCCTTGAGGTCCGGCTGGTCAAAGCAGGCGTAGATCTGATGGGCGTCAAAGGTCTCCAGGTCGGAGTACATGTAGACGCCCTTGTCGGCCGGATCGGTGAACCGGTGCAGGCCCTCGCCAGTGTGCGAGTAGGCGCAGTGGGCCACGACGCGCAGTTCGTTGCTCTCGGCCAGCCCGGTCAGGGCGATGCGGTTGCCGTCGAACGCCCCCGGGTCCACCGCCGCCCCGTTGAGGACGATCTCGGTGACCTCCGGCGCGGTCAGGTCGATGAAGGTGTCTGAGCCTGGACTCGAACAGGTGAACCGCACTGTTGTCACCGAGCCGAACAAGGACTCGCCGACGGTCAGATCCAGGTTGACCTGGTACGACTGCACGGTGAGCAGCCGGGCTCGCTCCCGCGCTTCGTTGCGCGTCAGATTGCTGGCCACTGCGATGCCCTCCTAGGGTTGCCGTTCCGGCATGTTCCCATACTCCCGGTAAGGAATTACGAGAGGCACCCTCCGGTTGCGGTCAGCTAGAGTCCCCCGACCAGCAGGAGTGCACACATGGCTGAGCAGCAGCCGACAGAAGTCGATTTCTGGTTCGATCCGCTGTGCCCATGGGCGTGGATCGCCAGCCGCTGGATCCTGGAAGTAGAGAAGGTCCGCCCGGTGGCGGTGCGCTGGCACGTCATGAGCCTGGCCGTGCTGAACGAGAACAACTCCGACCTGCCCGAGCAGTACCAGGAGCTGATGCGGACGGCGTGGGGCCCGGTGCGGGTCTGCATCGCCGCCGAGCAGAAGTTCGGGTCCGAGGTGCTCGGCCCGCTCTACACCGCGCTGGGCACCCGCTTCCACCACGACAAGGCCGAGCGCAGCCGGGCCACCTACGAGGCCGCGCTGGCCGAGGCGGGCCTGCCGGCCGAGCTGGCCGACACCGCCGACTCAGCCGAGTACGACCAGGTCCTGCGGGCCTCGCACGCGGATGGCATCGAGCGCGTCGGCTATGAGGTCGGCACCCCGATCATCTCGGTGCTGGGGACCTCCATCTTCGGCCCGGTGGTCTCGCCAATCCCGCGCGGTGAGGCGGCCGCGAAGCTGTGGGACGGCCTGCTGCTGGTGGCCGGGACCGACGGCTTCTTCGAGCTGAAGCGCAGCCGGACCAGGGACCCGATCTTCGACTGACGAGACTGGCGGCGTACGGGGTCGCTCCGGTGCGCCGCCGGTCCCCGTCACCAGCGGCTCAGTGGCGGCCGGCCACCGTGACGGTCCAGGGGCAGGTGCCGTGGATGAGCAGGAAGTGGCTAGTGGCGTCGGAGAACGCCCATGCGGTGCCGCGGCCCATCGCGCCCGCCGACTGAACACGGACCCCTGCGCTGACAGCCGGCTCGCTGACCGTCAGGTACCCGCGGGTTCCGGTGCGACAGCGGTAGGACCACCGCAGTTCCCACCGGCTGTGCCCGGCGACCTGGAAATCGCGGTACGCCCGGCCGGTGCCGCTAAACCGCTTGATGAAGCCGTCGTAGGCAGCCGGGCGCGTGATCGCGTCGCCCGCCCCGCCGGGATGCGTCGGCCGACGTGGCGCGGCGGACTGAGCCACCATCGCCACCAGGCCGATGACCAGGCATAATCCCGCTCCCCAGGCCCCGGTCGTGACGATCAGCCGCAGGGCGCGCCCGCCGTGTCGCCGCAGTGGAGCGGAACTGTCAAAGGGAGCCGCGTGCTGCGGGCCGCGACGTTCCGGTCGCCACGGGTCTGAGGTCTGGTAAGTCATCCGCTCACCCTCGGTTCCTTGGGCCCGGCTCAGTCACGATCCGTAACTGAGGCTTCGGTTACTCGCTGAGAGCGTTGTATCACGGGATGCGGTGGCGTCCCGGATATACGAATGTTTTACCTGCTAGATGGCCTTCAAGTGATCTTGGTGTCCGACGCCCCGAGCGCGCGGAGCGGAACCCTTCCCGGCGGATTATGGACGTTAAGTAGTGGTATGATTACGTATTGGCCTACAAGTGTCTCACTTTCCGTAATTGATCCATCTCTCCTGACTCACCGGTCAGGAGCGGGGCTGGCCCGGCCCGGGCGGATGAGGCAGGATGCGGTTATGCGCAGCAACTACATCGGCGGCCGGTGGGTACCCTCCGCGAGCGAGGCCAGCATCGACGTTGTCAACCCGGCCACCGAGGCGGTCATCGACCGCGTCCCGGCCGGCACTCCCGCTGACGTCGACGCCGCGGTGGAGGCGGCCAGCGCCGCGTTCCCGGCCTGGTCGGTGACGACGCCGGCCGAGCGGGCCGGCTACCTGGCCGAGGCGCGGGACCTGCTGGAGCAGCGCGCGGACGCGGTCGCCGCGGCCATCAGCGCCGACATGGGCTCGCCGCTGGCCTTCGCGCGCAGCGTCCAGGTCGGCACGCCGCTGGCGGTGCTGGCCAGCTACGTCGACCTGCTGTCGGGCTACGACTTCGGCGGCGAGCGGGTCGGCAGCTCGCTGGTCGTCCGCGAGCCCGCCGGGGTGGTCGGTGCCATCACGCCGTGGAACTACCCGCTGCACCAGGTGGTGGCCAAGGTCGCCGCCGCCCTGGCGGCCGGCTGCACGATCGTGCTCAAGCCCAGCGAGGTGGCGCCCACGGCGGCCTACGAGCTGGCCGACATCCTCGACGCCATCCGGCTGCCGCCGGGCGTCTTCAACCTGGTCAGCGGGACCGGGCCGGTGACCGGCGAGGCCATCGCCGCGCACCCGGGCATCGCCACCGTCTCCTTCACCGGCTCGGCCGCCGCCGGCCGCCGCGTCGCCGAGATCGCGGCTGCCACGCTCAAGCGGGTCACCCTGGAGCTGGGCGGCAAGTCGGCCAACGTGATCCTGCCCGACGCCGAGCTGGCCACCGCGGTCAAGGTGGGCGTCGCCAAGGCCTTCATCAACGCCGGCCAGACCTGCACCGCCCTGACCCGGATGCTGGTGCCGCGCGAGGTCTACGACGACGCCCTCGGGCTGGCGGCCAGGAGCGCCGAGCGCTACGTGCCCGGTGACCCCATGGCCGACGGCGTCCGGCTCGGCCCGCTGGTGTCGGCTACCCAGCGGGACCGGGTGCTCGGCTACATCGAGAAGGGGCTGGCCGAGGGGGCCCGGCCGGTGGTCGGCGGCACCGCTCCCCCGGCCGGGCTGAGCACCGGCTACTACGTGGCCCCGGTGATCTTCGCCGACGTGACCCCGGACATGGTCGTGGCCAGGGAAGAGATCTTCGGGCCGGTGCTGTGCGTGCTGCCCTACGGCAGCGAGGACGAGGCCGTCGAGATCGCGAACAGCACCCCGTACGGGCTGGCCGCCGCCGTCTGGTCGGCCGACCAGGAGCACGCCGTGGCCGTGGGCCGCCGCCTGCGGGCCGGCCAGGTCGAGATCAACGGCGGCGCGTTCAACGTGTCCGCGCCGTTCGGCGGGTTCGGCCAGTCAGGCTACGGGCGCGAGCTCGGCGTGCACGGACTGGAGGAGTTCCTGGAGGTCAAGGCCCTCCAGTTCTGACCGGCTCAGGATTCGGTCTGACCGGCTCAGGATTCGGTCAGCCTCTGATAACAGCAAGAAACGGGAAGGCCGACACCGGCCCGGCTGACACGAGCCCGGCTGACACAGGTCCGGCGGCTCATCTGCCAGACTGGGCCGGTGCGCGTCTACCTAGGATCCGACCATGCCGGCTTCGAGCTGAAGAGCCGCCTGATCGACTGGCTCAGGCAGGCCGGTCACGAGGCCGTGGACTGCGGCCCGGCCGAGTACCACGACGGCGATGACTACCCGCCCTACGTGATGCGGGCCGCCAGTTCCTCGGTCGGGGACCCCGGCAGCCTGGGCATCGTGATCGGCGGCTCAGGCAACGGCGAGCAGATCGCCTCCAACAAGATCGACGGCGTGCGGGCCGCGCTGGCCTGGAGTGAGGAGACCGCTCAGCTGGCCCGGCTGCACAACAACGCCAACGTGCTGAGCCTGGGCGCGCGAATGTACTCGATCGAGGACGCGATCAGCTTCGCCAAGACCTTCGTCGAGACCGCGTTCTCGGGCGAGCCCCGCCACGCCCGGCGGCTTCAGGAGATCACCGACTACGAGCACTCCGGCGAGCTTCCGCCCCTGACCTGAGTCAGCGGCCAGGCGGGTCTCGACGGGCCCGAGTGGCCCGGGCTAGCGGCCGCGGCGGCGGGACCGTCGCCGCGAGCGGTGCGGCCCGGCCGGGCTGGCGGGCAGCGTCGGCATGGCTGGCACGGCATGGCCGGCCGTCCCGGCCCCGGTGGCCTGCGGAGCTGAGCCTGGCGTCGGAGCCGACCCGGAGCCGGCCGGCGGGCTTGCCTGGGCCGATGGGCCGGACGCGCTGGGTGCACTGGACGCGCCGGACGCCGGTGCGCTGCCCGGGGCGGCTGTGGCGCCGGGTCCCGAGGGCCGTCCCGGCCGGCGACCGGGCTTGGCGGGTGCGGCGGGGCGGGCGGGCTGCTGGTCCCCGGCCGCGGGCGTGCCGTCGTCGGCCACGGCCGGGCGGGAGACGTCCCTGGCCCGCATGGCCGCGCTGATCGTGATCTTCATTCCCGCCATGACGCTCCCGTGGCCGACCTGGCGCCGCCATCCGGCGGCGCATTCGCCCAGTCTGCCCGATGGCCGGCCCCGGCCCCAGTCCGCCAGGACTCAGAAGATCATCGGTGCCCAGGGGGCCGGATCCCAGGACATCGCGGCAGACAGCTCCGCCAGCGCACCGGGGCGCTGCTCGGCCAGTTGGCCGGCGGCGGCCAGCGAGCCCAGCCTCGAGCCACCGAGGTAGGCGGCACCGAGCGCGTGAACCGGCATCAGCAGCTCGGCGGCCGAGCCGGTCCTCTCACAGCTGGCCTTGCCATCGGTGTCCGCCCGCAGGCGCCATCGCCCGGCGTTGGCTGGCAGTACGTCGTCAGTGACCTCGATGACCACGTCCACGGCGCGGGCGTACTGCCGCTGGCTGAGGGCCGCCGGCACGTCCGTGAGCCGGACCCAGAGCCCGTCGGTCAGGTTGGCCCTGGCCCGTCGCCGCCCGGCCAGCATCGAGAACAGCTCGTCGTCGACCGGGCGCAGGACGGCCCGCACCTCACCGATCAGGTCCCTGGTCAGCAGGTCGGTCCACAGCGCGGCCGTGGCCGCGGGATCGACGGCCATGAGCTCGGTGACGCGCATCCGACTGGCCGGGTTGCCGTCCTGGCCCCAGTCCGGCCGGACCGAGTAGCAGGCGTAGCCCCGCATCCCGGAGTCATCCTCGGCCACCAGCCAGCGGGTGGCCGTCGAGCCGTCCCTGGCCCACTCGGGGTCATCGATCCGAGCCTGCCACCACCGGTCGTCCCTGTCGGTCATGCCGGGCCGGCGGGCCGCTACAGCGGAGTAGACGGCGGCCAGGCCGTCGAGGACCTGCTCCGGGTCGGCGATCCGGAGCCGCGGAACGGGACGGTCCCCGGTGACGGCAGGCGGGATCAGCCGCCCGTCACCGCGCGGGATCGTCAGCCGCAGGTCCTCGGACGCGCAGCCGAAGCCGAACCGGCCATAGATCTCGGGCTCGGAGGCGAACAGCGCGGCCAGCGGCTCGCCGCGGTCGACGATGTCGGCCAGCAGGTGCCGCAGCATCGCGGACATGATGCCCCGGCGCCGGTAGGTCGGCAGCACCGCGACGAAGCTGACGCCGCCGCAGGCCACCTGCCCGCCGGGGACCGAGAGCTGGAAGGTGAAGGCGCAGGATGTCCCGACGATCTGATCGCCGTCGAAGGCGGCCGCGCTCCGGTCGAACTCGAACGTCGTGAGGTCATGCTGCCGGGCCTGGGCGGGCGGATAGGTCGAGTTGAACGCCTGCTCGGGAACGGAGCAGAAGGCGGGGAACTCGTCGGCCCCGATGGCACGGATCGGGTAGGTCGGCGTCACCTAGCCATTGGTACCCGACCGGTCGACATCATGCGAGCGAATATCCAGGCCGCGGGCATGTCACGGGACCGGGAGGTAACGGTACAGTGCGGCCATCATGGTTGGTGGGGTTACCGGGCGGATCCTGTCCGTAGCGCGGACGTCCGCGCGGCGGGCCCGTGGCGTGGCCAGACGCCAGTTCATCACCAGGAACCGCAGGCTGGCCGGCCTGCTCGCGGTCGCGGTGGTGCTCATCGGCGTGGCCGCGGCGCAGGAGACGGGGGAGTGGTTCTCGCCCGGCGTCATGATCCTGCCCATCCTGGCCGGCGGGCTGCTGCTCTGGCCGCGGGCGCTGCGCATCCTGTTCTGCCTGGTAGCGGTGATGCTGGCCTACGACGGCTGGGTCGATAACGACGTCGGGCCGGGCATCGCGGCGACGATCGTGGTCACGGCCCTGTTCGCCGATGTGCTGGCCCGGACCAGGGCCAAGCTCGGCATGCAGGGCCTGCGCGGTGACCAGATGCTGATCGAGCTGCGGGACCGGCTCCGGGTCCAGAGCCGGCTGCCGGCCCTGCCCGACGGCTGGCACTCGGTCTCCGTGCTGAAGCCCGCCGGCGGCGCGTCGTTCGGCGGCGACTTCCTGGTGTCGGCCTGCGACGGCAAGACGCTGGAGGTGGCCCTGGTCGATGTCGCGGGCAAGGGCATCGACGCCGGCACCAGGGCGCTGCTGCTGTCCGGGGCGTTCGGCGGCCTGCTGGGGTCGGTCCCGCCCGCCGACTTCCTGGCCGCGTGCAACGCCTACCTGCGCCGCAGCACGCCGGCCGAGGGCTTCGTCACCGCGGTGCACATCGCGGTCCACCTGGCCACCGGCGAGTACGTGCTGTCCTCGGCCGGGCACCCGCCGGCCGCCCACTTCGAGGCGGGCAGCGGCCGATGGCGGCTGGCCGGGGCCCGGGGGATCGTCCTCGGCGTGGTCCCCGACCTGCGCAGCCGGCCGGACCGCGGCGAACTGCGCCGGGGCGACGCGCTGATGCTCTACACCGACGGGCTGGTCGAGGTGCCGGGCCAGGACATCGACCAGGGCATCGACCGACTGCTCGGCGAGGCGGACCACCTGGTGGCGGGGGGCGGCTTCGGGGCCGGCGCGGCCCGGCTGGTGCAGACCATGCAGGCCGGGCGGGCCACCTCCGACGACTGCGCGCTGGCCCTGATCTGGCGGGCCTGACGGGCCCGGCGACGGGCGGCTAGGCGACGGGCGGCTAGGCGACGGGCAGGGCGGGGCCCTGGGCGACCAGCCGCAGCGCGTGCTCGGTCAGGGTGACCAGCACATCGCGGCAGGAGTCGCGGCGCCGGGCGTCGCAGAGCACGACGGGCACGTTGGCCGCCAGATTGAGCGCCTTGGTGATCGGCCCGATGGGGTAGCGCTGGATCCCGTCGAAGCAGTTCACCGCGACCACGAAGGGGATGTCCTGGCGCTCGAAGTAGTCCACCGAGGGGAAGCAGCCGGCCAGCCGCCGCGCGTCGGCCATGACGATCGCGCCCAGCGCGCCGTAGGCCAGGTCATCCCACATGAACCAGAACCGCCGCTGGCCCGGCGTGCCGAACAGGTAGACGACCAGGTCGCTGCGGATGGTGATCCGGCCGAAGTCCATCGCCACGGTGGTGGTGGACTTGCGCTCGACCCCCTCCAGCGAGTCGACGAACTCGCCCCGCTCGCTGAGCATCTCCTCGGTCCGCAGCGGCCGGATCTCGCTGACCGAGCTGACCAGTGTGGTCTTGCCCGCGCCGAACCCGCCCGCCACGAGGATCTTGATCGTGACGGGGACGCCGGGAGGCAGCCCGGCCGGATCAGATTCGTCGTAGTCCATCAGCGACATCCTTGAGGATCTGCGTGTCGGTCAGCCGGGACCTGGTCGGCTGATGGATCGTGACCAGGCCGCGTTCGCGGAGGTCAGAAACCAGGATGCGGACAACGCCCAGCGGCAGGTCCAGGTCCGCGGCCAGGTCCGCGGCCGGGGTAGGCACCTGGCACCGCCGCAGCAGCGTCAGCTGCTCGGGCTCGAGCTGGAGGGCGTCCCGCGCCACGCCGCGCACCGCGCATACCAGGGCAAGCAGGTCGAACCGCTCGCCAACCGGCCGGGTCCGGCCGCCGGTGAGCGCGTAGGGACGGACGACCGGTCCGGCGTCCTGGTCCACCCACTGGCTGTCTGGCCCCTGCATCGGGGATCACACAGCCTCGGCTGAGGACGGCACCGGTCGCGGGCTGACCCCCAGGTGCTCGCCGACTCGCCGGACCAGGATGGCCATCTCGTAGGCGACCATGCCCGCGTCGACGCCCGCGCCGGCCAGCACCGCCAGGCAGCTGCCCTCTCCGGCGGCGGTCACAAACATGAAGGCCTGCTCCATCTCGACCACGGTCTGGCGGACCGCGCCGCCGCCGAAGTGGTGGCCCGCGCCTCTGGCCAGGCTCTGGAACCCGGCCGCCACGGCGGACAGGTACTCCGAGTCCTCGCGCGACAGCCCGCTGGACGCGCCGATCACCAGGCCGTCCCTGGACAAGATCACGGCCTTGTCGATGTTCGTGACGCGCGCGACCAGGTCATCAAGGAGCCAGTCCAGTTGCCCACCGTGACTCATAATCCAGCCTCCCCTGTCGCCGTCGCCGGCGGCTATCGGATCCTTACTGGTCGGCTCCGTCTGCGGCGTTCTCGTCGGCCGCGGGCTCGACGGGCAGGTCGGCCGTGGACCGGCCCAGCTCCCAGCCCCGTTGCAGGGCGGCCATGGTGTTCCTGGCTGCCTCCGCCGACGCCGGCGCGGCCTCGGCGGCCGGGGCTTCGGCGGGCACGCTCTGGTCGCGCAGCTGCGGGGCCAGGCTGGCCTGGCGGACCCGGACCGGCAGGTCGTAGCCGCCCAGGTCGGCCTGGGTTATCGGCGGGGCTACCGGAGGCGCGTGGCCGTCGCCCGCCCCGTAGCCGTTGGTGCCGTCGCCGTGCGAGCCGTTGCCCCCGGTGCCGTTGCCAGTGGTGCCGTTGCCAGTGGTGCCGTTGCCGGCGGTGCCGTTGCCAGTGGTGCCGTTGCCAGTGGTGCCGAGCGCGGCCGCGTCGCCCTCGCCGCCGGGCCCGGTGTCGGACATGACCGGCTGGGCCGCGGACGGCTTGGTCCACCAGCCCGGATCCTCGGCGGTCGGCGTGGCCGTGACCCCGCTGCCCGGCCAGCCGGCGCCCGGCAGCACCGGAAAGTCCTCGGGCGGCATGCTGCCCGACGGCGAGGACGCGGGCGCGGCGGTCAGCGGGGCGCCGAACTGGGGGCCGCCGGGCAGGGCGGTCACGCTCGGCCCCGGCGTCCAGACGTCCGGGTCATCGGCGGGCGGCAGCTCGCGGGCGTCGCGTGGGTCGGCGAGTATTCCCAGGCCGTTCTCGCCGGTGTCGGAGAAGGCATGCCGGCCGCCCGCCGACAGGCTCCGCCCGTCGGCCCCGATAGCCGGGACGCGCTCGTAGCCATCCTCGCTGACCAGCAGCTTCAGCGGGATGATCACGATCGCCGTGGTGCCGCCGTAGGCCGAGGGTCGCAGCGTGATCGAGATGTCGTGGCGGCGAGCCAGCTGGCCCGCGATGAACAGCCCCAGCCGGTCGCTGCCGGACAGGTCGAAGACCGGCGGGCTGGCCAGGTTGCGGTTGATCTCGGCCAGCCGTTCCTCGGTGATGCCGAGCCCGCGGTCCTCGATCTCCACCGCGAACCCGCGGCCCACCGTGTCCCCCATGATCCGCACCGGGGTGTTCGGCGGCGAGAAGACGGTCGCGTTCTCGGCCAGCTCGGCGATCAGGTGGATGACGTCCGCGACCGCCTGGCCGGCCAGTGCCGCCCTGGTCCGCGACTCGACCCGGATCCGGGTGTAGTCCTCGACCTCGGCGACCGCAGCGCGCAGCACGTCCATCAGCGGCACCGGGTGGCGCCAGGTCCGGCCCGGCGACTCGCCCGACAAGATGATCAGGCCCTCGGCGTGGCGCCGCATGCGAGTGGTGAGGTGGTCGATCCGGAACAGGTCCTCGAGCTCGTCCGGCTCGCTGGCCCGGCGCTCCATGCCGTCCAGCAGCCGCAGCTGGCGGTGCAGCAGCACCTGGCTGCGCCGGGCCAGGTTGCGGAATACGTCGCTGACGCCGCGGCGCAGTGTGGCCTCGTCGACCGCGGCCTCGATGGCGGTCCGCTGCACGATGTTGAACGCCTGGCGCACCTGATCGATCTCGTCGGCGCTCGACTCCACCTGCGGCGTCTCGGCGGCGACGTCCACCTCCTCGCCGTTGCGCAGCCGGGCCATGACGCTGGGCAGCTGGTTGTTGGCCAGCTCCAGCGCCGACTGGCGCAGCTCGGCGAGCTGCCGGATCAGGCCGCGCCCGACCAGGATGGAGAACAGGATCGAGACGATGATCGCGAGCAGGCCGAGGCCGCCGGCCAGGCCCAGCCGCAGGTAGGCATCTTTGGCCTGGGTCTGCGCTCCCGCCGTGGCCTGGTCCGCGGCGACGGTCAGCGCCTTGCCCAGGCCGACCGAGTAGGCGGTCACCGCGGTGCCCCAGGTGACCGGCTGCACCGGCGGCAGGCCGCGCGCGCCGCGGCCCGGCCGGGCGTGGATGATCGCGCTCTCCAGGTGGGTCAGCGTGGCGGCCGAGGTCCGGGGGACGTACTTCTCGTACGCGGCCATGACCGTCGGGGTGAGCTGGGGCAGCGTGTCACTGACCAGGTACAGCCGGACCGCGACCAGCTCGGTGAACTCGGCCCGGTCGGCGGGCGGGAAGGCCCGGGCGGTCAGGTCGCTGGCGAACAGGTCGCTCTCCTGGAGCAGGACCTGATAGACCTCGTCCAGCTTGATAAGCGTCAGCGACTCGTTGACCAGCGGGACGTTGGTGTACTGGTCGACTGCGCCCTCGAGCACGCGGTAGGCGGCGGTCACGATGTTGCTGTACTGGGTGAGCACGGCCGGCCTGCTGATCGTGGTCGCCTCGACGTAGCTGCGCAGGGTGGTCAGCCCCTTGGCGTCCTTGACGAGCTGGGCAGCGTACTTCTTTTCCTGCGCCGACGCGTTGGCGGCCAGGGCGCCGGACATCTCCTGGGTCTCGAACGCGCGGACCGCGCGGTTGGTGGCCGGCACCTGGCTCGTGAACTGGCCCAGCGCCCGCTGAGTCTTGGCCGCCAGGTACTGGAGGGCCAGGCCGCGTTCCTTGTCGAGCTGGGTCTGGAGCGCGCCCGCGGGCGCGGCGATCACGTTCTTGGCGGTCTTGGCCCGGGCCAGGCTGACCGCCGCGCTGGCCGTGGTCGCGGCGGCGAATGCATAGACCCCGATCAGCGAGAGGATCGGGATCATGACGAGCAGGAACACCCGAAGGCGGATGGACTTGTGACGCAAACCCAT
>JBOHCO010001246.1:0-5311 GCA_050698895.1 Streptosporangiaceae bacterium | reverse complement strand
GCCCGGAGCAACGGCGCTCCGGGCGGCCGACGTGTTTTGGTGTGGTACATGCGGGGCAGGTCAGCAACCTGCGAGCCGGCCGCGCGCTCGGGCGGAAGGGCTGGGACACTAGGCAGATCGTTATTGGCGTCAGCGAAGCCCGCTGGCACAGGAGGGATGCGTGCGATGGCCGAGCCAGACGGCACAGTCGAGGTGCAGGGCACGGTCGCCGTTCGCGGCGCGGTGGCCAAGCAGGACCCGGACATGATTGTCGCCGAGATCGAGCGGACCAGGGATAACCTCGCCCAGACGATCGACTCGCTGGCCGACAAGGTCAGCCCAGCCAACAACGTGCGGCGGCTGAAGGACCGGCTGGCCGAGCAGGCCGCCCGGCCCGAGGTCCAGCTGGCCGCGGCCGCGGTCGGGCTGACCGTGCTCGGCGTCACGATCTACCGGATCTGGGGCCGCCGCCGGCGGTAGGGGCCGTTAGCCCGGGGGACCCTTGTTATAGGAAGTCCTGGTCTTAGAGGAAGTTCTGGCCTTCGCCGCGGTAGGTCGGCACCGTCCCGACCACCGCGTCGTCCTCCACCAGATGCAGCTCATTGAACCGCTCGCACAGCTCGCCCGCCTTGGCGTGCCGCATCCAGACCCGGTCGCCGATCCGCAGCGCGTCGGCGGCCGGCCCGAGCAGCGGGGTCTGCACCTCGCCCGCGCCCTCGTCGCGGTCCAGCTTCAGCCCGGCCGGCAGGTACGGGAACGGCAGCCGGCTCGCGCTGGCCGGGCCGGAGGCCAGGTAGCCGCCGCCCAGCGCGGTCACCACGCCGGGACCCGGCCGCCGCACCACCGGCAGCGCGAACAGCGCGGCGGGCCGGCCGGAGAAGGTCCGGTAGCTGTCGAACAGCCGCGGCTGGTACAGCCCGGACCCGGCCCCCAGCTCGGTCACCGCGGGCTCGGCCGCGGTGCGCTCCAGCGACCCGGTGCCGCCGCCGTTGACGAACTCCACCGGGGCCACCTGCCGGACCGCGGCCACGATGGCCGCCCGCCGGCCGGACAGCTCGGCCGCGGACATCCGCTGCATCATGCGCACCGCGCGGGCGTACAGCGGCCGGCCCGGCGGGTTGTCGCCCACCCCGGCGATCTGCGCCTCGTAGGCCAGCAGCCCGGCCAGCCGGAGGCCGGGCCGGGCCACGATCGCGGCAGCCAGGTCGGCCGCCTGGGCCGGGGTGCGGACGGGGGAGCGGCGGGCCCCGGCGCGGAACCGGCCGCCCAGGGTGACGAAGCCAGCGTCCAGGTCCATGCTGACCCGGACCGGCTGGGCGTGGTCCGCCCCGGCCGCGGCCTTCTCGATCAGGTCCAGGTGATCGGCGCAGTCCACCATCACGCTGATCGCGGCCGCGGCGGCCGGGTCGCCGGCCAGCCGGGCCAGCGCGCTGCGGTCCGCGGTCGGGTAGGCCACCACGATGACGTCGCTGGTCCCGCTGGCGTGCAGCCACAGCGCCTCGGGCAGCGTGTAGGCCAGCACGCCGCGGAAGCCGGGCATCCTCAGCACCCGCTCGACGAGCGGGCGGCTGCGCACCGACTTGCTGGCCAGCCGGATCGGCTTGCCCGCCGCCCGGCCGGTCATGGCGGCCGCGTTGGTCCGCAGCGCGGCCAGGTCCACGATCGCGAACGGCGCCTCCAGGTGCGCCGTCGCGGCCTCGTACCGCTCCAGGTCGGTGCTGATCGCTGCCCTCCCGCTGGTTCTCGGCGGCCAGTCTCGGCTGGCTAGTTCTCGGCGTCGGCGGTCAGCGCCGTGTACTCCTCGGCCGACAGCAGGCCGGGCGGCAGCTCGCCCTCGCCATCGCCGTCGGCCACGCTGACCTTGAACAGCCAGCCTGCCCCGTAGGGGTCGGAGTTGACCAGCCCCGGGTCGTCCTCGAGCTCGGCGTTCACCTCGGTGACCTCCCCGTCGACGGGGGAGTACAGGTCGCTCACCGACTTGGTGGACTCCACCTCGCCGCACGGCTCGCCCGCCGTGACCTTGGCGCCGGGGGTGGGGGGCGACACGTAGACCACGTCGCCCAGAGCGCGCTGGGCGTGGTCGGTGATGCCCACCGACGCGACGGTGCCGCTCAGGGCCACCCATTCGTGCTCGGGCGTGTAGTGCAGTTCCTCGGGAACGCTGGGAACGCTCATCTGCACCTCTCTTTTGCGTTTAGGCCGGGCGCCGGTAGAACGGCAGAGGCACTAGTGTGGCAGGCTCCGCGCGGCCCCGGATGTCCACCGCCAGCCGGCCCGCCGCGTCGTCCGCGGCGGCCGCCGCGACCTCCGGCGAGACGTAGGCCATCGCGATCGGCCGGCCCAGCGTCGGCGACGGAGACCCGCTGGTCACCGTGCCGGCCGGCCGCCCGTCCCAGAGCACCGGGTAGCCGTGCCTGGCCACCCGGCGTGACTGCACGGCCAGCCCGACCAGCACCCGCTCCGGCGCCGCCTCGGCCCGCGCGGCCAGCGCCTCCCGGCCCACGAAGTCGCCCGGCTTGTCGAGCTTCACCACCCGGCCGAGGCCGGCGTCGAATGGCGTCAGGTCGGCGCCCAGCTCGTTGCCGTACAGCGGCATCCCGGCCTCCAGCCGCAGCGTGTCCCGCGCGGCCAGGCCGGCCGGGATCAGGCCCTCGTCGGCGCCCGCGTCGGACAGCGCCGTCCAGATGCCCTCCGCGTCGCCGGGCCGGGCGAAGATCTCGAAGCCGTCCTCGCCGGTGTAGCCGGTCCGGGCCAGCAGCACGTCGGCCCCGGCCACCGTGGCCGGGTAGCTGGCGTAGTACTTCACCTCGTCCAGCCGCGCGTCGGTCAGCGGCCCGAGGATGCCCGCCGCCCGCGGTCCCTGGATGGCGATGAGCGCGTAGTCGTCCGTCTGGTCGGTCACGGCCGCGTCGCGGCGGGCGGTGCGCTCGGTGAGCAGCCCCAGCACCGGGCCCGCGTTGGCCGCGTTGGCCACGACCAGGAACTCCTCGTCAGCCAGCCGGTAGACGATCAGGTCGTCCAGCACGCCGCCGTCCGCGGCGCAGATCATCGTGTACCGGGCCCGGCCCGGCCGCAGGCCGGACAGGTTGCCGACCAGCGCGTAGTCGAGCGCCTCGGCCGCGCCCGGCCCGGTGACCAGGATCTCGCCCATGTGCGACAGGTCGAACAGGCCCGCCGCCGCGCGGACCGCGTTGTGCTCGGCCGTCTCGCTGCCGTAGCGCAGCGGCATCAGCCAGCCGGCGAAGTCGGTGAGCGTCGCGCCCAGCCGCTCGTGCATGTGGGTCAGCGGCGTGCGGCGGGCACCGACGGTCGCGGCATCTGTCATGAAATCTCCAAGGCCGGCGCGGCTGGCGGGCGGGCCGCCGGGCATGAAATCTCCGCCGCGTTCCCGTGCGTGGCGGGGCGGTCGCCAGCCTACCTGGGCCCGCCCCGGCCGCCTGCGGCCCGGCCGCCTGCGGCCCGGCCGCCCGGCCGGAGGGGCTGCGCCCTGGCACCCGATGTGATAGGCGAGAGGAATGAATGTGCTGACCGAGGAAGAGATAGCCACCCAGCTCGGCGGGGTGCCCGCCTGGGAGCGCGAGGGGGGCAGCATCGTCATGACCGTCACCAGAGCCGATTTCCGGGATGCGCTGCTGTACGTGGGCGCCGTCGCCTTCCTGGCCGAGGCGGCGAACCATCACCCGGACATCGCCATCTCCTGGAACAAGGTGACGCTGACCCTGTCAACGCACTCGGCCGGGGGCCTGACCGGAGCCGACTTCGCGCTGGCCGGGCAGATCAGCCGCCTGGCCTGAGGCCGTCCTTCCGTCCTTCCGTCCTTCCGGGCCGCCGGCGCCGGGCGGACCGCCTTCGCCTGCGGGCGGCGCCACGCCCCCGGGTGGCGCCGCCCACAGGACGAAGGTCCCCCTCCGCTCGTCGCGTCCCTCGTACGACAGGCGCGGTCGTCCGGCTCAAGCCGGAACATCGCGCGGCCGGGCGGTCCCGCCAGGGACGCACCGTTCCCCGGACGAGGGTCCCCCTCCGCGACGCGCGGATTCCCCCCGTTGCCACGCGGCGCCGTCGACCCCTCGCCCGGCCTGACCGGGCCCGCAAGCACCGCGTGGGTCTCTAGTTATACACGCTGTGCAGCGGCGATTACACCTCGTTACAACATTGAGGTCAGGAGGCTAGAGCGAAGGGCGCGATAAGGGCGTGAGAGCGGCCGGGCGGGCCGCTAGCCGAGGTCGCAGGGCAGGCGCTTGATGCCATTGATGAAGCTCGACAGCAGCCGGTCCGGTTCGCCCGCCGCGCGCACCTGCGGGACCCGGCTCAGCAGCTCGCGCAGCACCGCGGTGATCTCCCGCCGGGCCAGGTGCGCGCCCAGGCAGAAGTGCGGGCCCGCGCCGCCGAAGCCCACGTGCGGATTGGGGGAGCGGGTGATGTCGAAACGGTCCGGCTCGGCGAACATCGTCTCGTCCCGATTGGCCGCCCAGTAGAACAGCACTGCCTTGTCACCCTCGCGGAACTGGTGGCCATTCAGCGTGCAGTCGGCGGTCACCGAGCGCCGCATCCAGATCACCGGCGACACGTAGCGGACGATCTCCTCCACCGCGCCGCCGATGCGGCCCTCCAGGTCGGCCAGCAGCAGTTCCCGCTGGTCCGGGTGCTCGGTGAGCAGGTTCAGCGCGTGCGAGATCGCCGTCCGGGTCGTCTCATTGCCCGCCACTACCAGCAGGACGAAGAACGAGGCCAGCTCGGCCGGGGTGAGCTGCTCGCCGTCGATGTTGGCCGTGGCCAGCGCGGTGGTCAGGTCGTCGGCCGGCGCCTCCTGCCGCTCGGCCGCCAGCCCGGTGACCAGGTTGGCCAGGTCCTGGCCCGCGGTCAGGATCTGCCCGATGGCCTCGTCCATGTTCTGGCTGACGAACTCCGGGTCCGAGCCCGACAGGATGATGTTCGTGTTGCGCAGCACCATCGCGTAGTGCTCGTCGCCGATGCCCATCATCTCGCAGATGATCTTCAAGGGCAGCCGGGCCGAGACGTGCTCCACGAAGTCGCACGGCCCCGTCTCGATCAGCTCGTCCACGATCGCCGCCGCCGTGCGCTGCACGTCCTCCTCGAACCTCTTGATCATCTTCGGGGTGAACGCGCGGGACACGATCCGGCGCAGCCGCGCGTGCCGCGGGTCGTCCATGTTGATCATCGAGCCGAAGTACTCGTTGAACTCCACCGGCAGGTCCACGATGCTGGTCGACCCCCGGGCCGAGGAGAACAGCTCCGGGTGGCGGCTGGCCTCGGTGATGTCCGCGTGGCTGACCAGCGCGTAGTAGCCCTGATCCGACGTCGTGAACGGCGT
>JBOHCO010001245.1:0-10310 GCA_050698895.1 Streptosporangiaceae bacterium | reverse complement strand
GTGCCGCACGAGCCGGCCGGCCACGGGACCCCGCTGCTGGAGATCGCCGGCTTCGGCTCCTCATGCTGCGCGGGCTCGGCCGGGCTGCGTGCCCTGGCGCCGGACGGGGTCGTCCAGCGGTTCTCCTACCGCGGGCTGAGCGCCGCCGGGCAGCCGCTGCCCTACGGGCGCGCGGCCAGCAACCTGCCGCTGGCCATCCTGGGCAACCGGATCGCCGCCCAGGTCTGGCGGCTGCATGACCAGACCGGCCGGCCGGTGGACATCGTGGCCGAGAGCGAGGGCACCCTCGGCGTCTACGCCATGCTGGCCCGGCACCCGCGGGTCCCGGTGGCCGCCGTCGTGCTGCTCAGCCCGATCCTGGCTCCCGGCCAGGTCAGCTACCCCGATCACGGGGGCGAGGGCAGCGGCATGGCGCCCGGCTACGAGCTCCAGGCCGTGGTGCGGTTCATCGGCGGGCTGTCCCCGTACGGGGCCTCGGGTGCCCAGGAGCTGATCGGCTCGGTCGACCGCACCGGCGCCCGGTTCGCGCACCAGGCCATCGAGCGGATCCGGCGCGACCCGATGCACTGGCTCAACGTGGTGCCGCTGGCCGACGCCGTCACCCTGCCGGCCTGCACGCTGCCCGCGCACACCGTGGTCGTTCCCGCCTGGCACGGCGCCCTGGCCACCGACGCCGCGGTGCAGCGGATCGTGCGGGCCTTCCTGGCCGGCCGCCCGGTCCGGACCCAGCCCGACATGACCGGGGCGGCCGAGACGGTGGCCGCCGCGGCCGCGGCCTGGCGTATTCCCGACCGCGCCCAGTCGGCGCCGCCCTGCGGGGCCAGCTAGCCCGGCCGCCCGCTAGCCTGAGCCCGTGAGCGGGCCCGGATCAGCCAGTGCCGATCAGTTCGTGCCCGGCCGGCCGGTGGTGTTCCGCGGCGCCACGGTGCTCACCGTGGACCCGGCGGCCGGGGTCATCTCCGGCGGCGACGTGCTCGTCGCGGGCGAGCGCATCCAGGCCGTGGGCCGGTCGCTGGCGGTGCCGCCGGACGCGGCGGTCATCGAGGCCGCCGGCGGCATCCTGATGCCGGGCATGGTGGACACGCACCGGCACATGTGGCAGACCGGGCAGCGAGGGCTCGGCGCCGACTGGTCGCTGACCAACTACTTCCAGTTCTACTACCGGGACTGGACCCACCTGTTCCGGCCCGAGGACATCTACGCCGGCAACCTGCTGTCGGCCATCGAGTCGGTCGACGCCGGGGTGACCACCACCGTGGACTGGTCGCACGGACTGCGCACCGTGGACCACGCCGAGGCCGCGGTGGACGCGCTGGAGGCCGTGCCGGGCCGGTTCGTGCTCGCCTACGGTAACAACTACCAGGCCCCGTGGGAGTGGACGGCCGACCCGGCCTTCCGGTCGTTCGCCGCGCGGCGGCTGGCCGGGCGGGGCGACATGCTCGGCTTCATGCTGGCCTTCAACGTCACCGGTGACCCGGCCTTCCGCGAGGCGGCCGCGTTCGCCGTCGCCCGCGAGCTGGACGTGCTGGTCACCACCCACACCGGGGTCTGGGGCGTGACCGGGGACGCCAGCATCTCCGTGCTGGCCGAGCACGGCGAGCTGACCGACCGGCTCCGGCACGTGCACGCGGCCAGCCTGTCGCCCGACTCCTACCTGCGCATCGCCGCGTCCGGCGGCCAGGCCTCGGTGTCGGCCGAGAGCGAGTGCAGCGCCGGGCAGGGCTACCCGTCCAGCTTCGCGCTGCGCCAGCACGGCGTCCCCGTCTCGCTGTCCGCCGACACCAGCGCCTGGTGGAGCGCGGACATGTTCGCGGCCATGCGGGCCACCCTGAACGCCGACCGGGCCCGGCAGCATCAGCTGGCCCACGAGCGCGGCGAGACCGTCACCAGCCTGGACCTGCGGGCCGGCGACGCAGTCCGGTACGCCACCCAGGCCGGCGCCGACCACCTCGGCCTGGGGGACCGGCTCGGCAGCATCACCCCCGGCAAGCTGGCCGACCTGGTGCTGCTGCACGCCGACGACTCGCCGGTCATGGGCCCGGTGCTGCACCCGGCCGGCCATGTCGTGTTCCAGGCCCAGCGGGCCGACGTGCACACCGTCATGGTCAACGGGCGGGTGCTCAAGCACGACCACCGGCTGCTGCTGGACGGCCTGGTCGCCCGGGCCCGGCGGGAGGTCGCCGACAGCGTCAGCTACGTCCGCTCAGCGCTCGGCCCGGAAGTCTTCCGGGCCACGATGCATCCTGACCGGGTCCCGGTCGAGCCGGTGCACAACCCCTACGATTACAGCTACTTCCGGCGCGACCCCGCCCCCGGCGCCTGAATCCATCCCGGGGGGCGCCGGAGGTGGCATATCGGCGGGTATTTTGACAGGCCTGGCGGCGGTCACGAATATGAAGCATCGGGCATTCGCCCTGCCTGTCCCGTGGGCATGGGGGCCTGAGGGGTCCGATTCTGAGCGGGAGGTGCGCTTTGCCCGGTTATGCGATCGAGGATGCCCTGGCCTTCCCCGGCTCCCGGCCGCACTACCTCCTCATCACCCTGCTCGGCGACTACTGGTTCCGGCGGGACGAGTCGATCGGCGACGTGGCCCTGGCCGGCCTGCTGGCCGAGTTCGGCGTCCCGATGTCCAGCGCCGAGGCGGCCGTCAGCCGGATGACCCGCCAGGGCATGCTGGAGGCGCTGCCCGACGGGGCCGCCGCCCGGTACCGGACCACGTCCGCCGGCCTGAAGATCATCTCCGAGGGCGCCGGGCGGATCTTCACGTTCGGCGTGCGCCCCCCGGCCTGGGACGGGACCTGGACCAGGGTCAGCTTCAGTGTGCCCGAGTCGATGAGCCACATCCGCAACCCGCTCATCCGGCGGCTGCGGTGGCTGGGCTTCGCGCCGCTGCGCTCGGACTGGTACGCCCCCGGCGACCGGGCCGCGGCCGCGGTCCGGGCCCTGTCCGAGCTGAGCGTGACCGCCGCGTCGATCAGCACCGGCGCGGTGGGCGAGCGCGGCGACGGCAACCCGATCCGGGCCTGGGACCTGGACGTGCTCCGGACCCGCTACCAGGCGTTCATCAGCCGCTTCGGCCCGGTGCTTGAGCGGGCCCGCGGCGAGGGCATCAGCGGGGCGGAGGCCCTGGTCACCCGGACCGCGACCATCGACATCTGGCGCAGCTTCCTGTCCTTCGACCCCGGCCTGCCCGCCGAGCTGCTGCCGCCCGGCTGGCCGCTCACCGAGGCCGCCGAGCTGTTCCACGCGACCTACGACCTGCTCGGCCCGTGCGCGCTGAGCCGGGTCCGGCAGGTGCTGGACGAGCACGACTCGGCCGCGGCCGAGCTGGCCGTCATCTACACCTCGCAGGAGTTCGCGCACCAGCCCGCCGCCGGCTGAGCCCTCGCGCGCCTGAGCCCGGCCGGGGCTGAGCTCACCCCAGGATCAGCCCGCCTGGGGATCAGCCGCGCGGCGGGCCCGCCGTGATCCGCTCGCGCATCTGGCGCAGCCGGTCCGGCAGGTCCTCCTGGCCGCCCCACCGGGTCTCCAGCCACCAGGTGACGCCCGCCTGCGCCCCGGGCGCGACCTGCGCCGCCGCGGCGGCGCGATCGTCCGCCGGGGTCTGCCCGTCGGTCATCACGTCCAGGTCCGGCGCCGCCCCGTGCTCGGCCAGCCAGGCCCGGGCCGCCCGCGCGCCGTCCGGCCCGGCGTGCTCCTCGTCCGCGAACTGGGGGATCAGCCCGTCACAGCGCAGGACCCGGCGCATCGACTTCGGCCGGGGCCACACCGCCACGACCCAGATCGGCAGCCGGTCCTGCACCGGCCGGACCGATGCGCCCACGTTCATGCTGCCGGCCCGGTACCGGTAGTGCTGCCCGTCGTAGGCCAGCTCGCCCTGCCACAAGGCCCGGATCAGGTCGATGCCCTCATCCAGCCGCTCGGCCCGGTCGCGCAGCCCGGTCACCTCCCCGGTGTCGGGCAGCGCGTCGTCGGCCGCGCCCAGCCCGATCCCGAGGATGGCCCGGCCGCCCGACAGCTGGTCCAGCGTGGCCACCTGGCTGGCCAGCTTCCAGGGCCGGCGCCACGGCAGCGGGGTCAGCATGGTGCCCAGCCGGACGCGGCTGGTCCGGACGGCGATGGCGGCCAGCAGGGTCCACGGGTCCACGCCGTAGGCGGTCTCCCAGGCGAAGACGCCGTCCCAGCCGGCCCCCTCGGCCAGCACGGCCTGCTCCAGCTGCTCGGCAGCGGTGCCGCCGGGCAGCACGACGGCGCAGCGCAATGGGGTTGCGGTCATGGCTCCCGGTCTTATCAGGCGGCACTGACACCGGGCCGCCCTTGTTAATGCTGAAGGTTGCCCCAGATGAGCTGGGACACGCCCTGGATGGTCGTGATCCCGTAGTCCAGGCCCTGGGTGCCCGGCGCGGCCGGGTCGTCGGTGGTGAGCACGGCCAGCACGTAGTCGCGGCCCTGGCCGCGCACCCAGCCGATGCTGTTGACCTGCCACGGGCAGGAGTCGTCCTGCCGCGTGCAGGTGGGCACGAACTTCCAGCCGTTCTTCAGCGCCACCGTCACGCCCGGCACCGGCTGGGCGTAGTCCGGCGGCGCGCACGACGATCCCCACGGGCCGCAGCTGACGCCCCAGCGCTGGGTCGGGATCACGCTCTCCATCAGGTGCAGCCCGTACGCGCGCGCGGCCGGGCTGAGCACCGGGCCCGGGTAGGCGAACGTCCTGATGATGGCCGCCTGGTCGGCGGCCGAGGTGGTGGTGTTGCCCCAGCCGTAGTAGTCCGGCGTCTCGCAGCCCACCGTCGTGTCGCGGGTCGGGATCAGCGTGTTGAACCGGGTCAGCGCCGTGCAGCCGCCGCCGAAGTAGAACAGCCCCGTGGCCGCCGAGTTGTCGCTCATGGTGATCATGTTCGTCATCAGGTACCGGATCGAGTACGGGATGCTGGCCGGGATCACCCCCGGCTTCGACTGGTACCGGCGCAGCCACCGGGCCAGGATGTCGGCCTTGACGATGCTGGCCGTGTACTGCGTCGCGCCCGCCGTCTGCAGCAGGTAGGTCCGCCCGTTGCGCCGGTTGTAGAGCGCGACCTGGACGACGCCGGACCGGGTGCGCAGGTAGCTCGCGACCCCGGCCAGCGGGCCGCCGGTGCCGATGAAGCGCTCCAGCCGGGACTTGCCCTGGTGCCCGCCCGCCCCGCCGTGGGTGACCGGGATCCGGCTTGAGCGCGGGACGTCGCGGGCCAGCGGCGCGTGCCCGGCCGCTAATATCCCGGCGATCGTCGCGGTGGTAAGGACGACGAGGGCCGCCCGGCTGAACCGGGCGGCCGAGATGGATGCTGGCATGGTTCCCCCCCGTGCCTGCGCTGCTCCCGTGCCGGTGAAACTACCAGCACTGACGGTCAGAACGCCGCAGGCGCGCAGGTCAGGGGCGAGCCGGGGGACCGGGCTTTACCGGCCGGGGAACGGGACCGAGGCCAGCTGCAGCTCGGCCCGGCGCTCGTTGATGACGCCGCGCACGTCGGCGGTCTGCGCCTCGGGGTAGCGCTCGAGGATGGCCTCCAGCTCGACAAAGTCGCGCGGCGCCGCGTAAGCCAGGTCGCGCCGCAGCGCCTTGCGGGCCGCTCGCGCGGCACGCATGTCGCGCAGCTCAGCCCGGATCTCGGCCCACAACGGTCCGAGGGAGTACCTGGTGTCCTGCACTTCGTGTCCTTCCTTGGATGCGGGTCCCGCCCGCAGGCGGGCCGTGCACTTCCAGGGTTACCGATGAACCATCCATGCGTCCAATGACAAGATTGCAAGGCAACTATGATGTGAAGTCATGGGTATGGACACTGACGCGCTGCGCTGGTTTCAGCAGGTCGCGGACGGCACGACGGTGACCGAGGTGAGCGAGGTCGAGCCGGTCACCCAGTCCGGAGTGTCCCGCGCGCTGGCTCGCCTCGAGGCCGAGGTCGGCACGCCGCTGCTGCGCAAGTCCGGCCGCACGCTGCGGATGACGCTGGCCGGCACGGTGTTCAAGCGCCACGTGGACGCGATGCTGCACCACCTCGACGACGGCATCGCCGCCGTGAACCAGCTCCTCGACCCCGACAGCGGCACCGTGGCGCTGGCCTTCCAGCACTCGCTCGGCAGCTGGCTCGTGCCCGACCTGGTCAGCAGCTTCCGGGCCCGCCACCCCAGCATCCGCTTCCAGCTCACCGAGGTCCGCGACGAGCTCCACGCCCCGGCGCTCGGCGGCGGCCGGGCCGACCTGGAGATCGGCATCCGCGGCCCGCGCGACCCGGCCCTGCACTCCCGCCTGGTGGCCGTCGAGCCGCTGCGGGTGGCCCTGCCCCGCGACCACCCGCTGGCCTCCGGGCCGCTCGGGCCGGGCCAACAGGTCAGCCTGGCCGCGCTGGCGGGCGAGCCGTTCGTGGCCCTGCGCCGCAGCGCCGCCCTGCGCAAGCTCGGCGATGACCTGTGCGAGGAGGCCGGGTTCCAGCCCGACGTGGTGTTCGAGGGCGACGACCTGTCGACCGTGCGCGGCTTCGTGGCCGCCGGCCTGGGCGTGGCCATCGTGCCCGCGCCGCGCGCGGGCTCGCCGGAGTCCGGCGCCGGGCCGCTGCGCTACTGCGAGATCGACGATGTCTGGGCGGCCAGGGAGATCACGCTCACCTGGTCGGCGGAGCGGCGACTGCTGCCAGCGGCGGAGGAGTTCCGCCGCCACGTGATGGCGCGCGCGGCGGCCGGCCTGGTCCCGGCCCTCACCGCCTGACCCGCTCCGGGCTGACCCCGCCTGGGCGCTGGCCGCGCCTGGGCTCTGGCCCCGCCCGGCGCTGGCCCGCCCGGCGCTGGCCCCGCCTGGGCATGGCCGCCGGCCCGCTTCGCCAGCCCCATCACCCCCACCCGTCTCAGGCAGGCTTAGCAGTTCGGATAGTCGGTGCCATGACACCGACGATACGAACCACTCTTTGGCTGTGTGGCCTGTTGTGGCCTGTGTGGGCCCCGTGGTCTGGCACGAAGCCCCCTGGGTCCCACGCGCTCCAGGCTCAGTTCGGATCGTCGGTGACATAGGCCGGATGATCCGAACCAGTCCGGCTGCGGTCAGTCGGTGGCGGCGGTCAGGGTACGGGCCTGGCGGGCCCGGGTCAGCATCGACAGGGCGAGGACCGCGCCGACGCCCTCGCCGGCCTTCAGGCGCAGGTCGAGCAGCGGCTCCAGGCCGAGCGCGTCGAGCACGCGCAGGTGGGCGGGCTCGGCGCTGCGGTGGCCGGCCATCAGGTGATCCTGGACCTCGGGCCGGTGCCGCACGGCGGCCAGCGCGCTGACGCTGGTCAGCAGGCCGTCGAGAACGACCAGGCCGCCCGCGGCGGCCACGCCGAAACAGGCGCCGGTGAGGAACACCTGCTCGGGGCCGCCCAAGCCGGCCAGTAGGTCGGTCAGCTCGGGCGTGCTCAGCGTTCCGGGCCCGGGCAGCCGCGAGCCCATCCGGGCCAGGGCCCGGGCGACGACTTCCTGCTTGCGGGCCACGATGGCGCTGTCGCTGCCGGCGCCGCGGCCGACGACGTCCTCGGCCGGGGCGGCCAGCAGCGCGGCGGCCAGCGCGGCCGCGACGGTGGTGTTGCCCATGCCGACTTCGCCGAGCGCCACCGGGCCGGCCGGGGCTAGCTCGCGGCCGGTACGCTCGCCTGCGGCCAGCAGCCCCGCGACGTCGGCCATGGCGAGCGCGTCCGCCGTGGCCAGGTCACCGCGCGGGGCGGCGGGGCGGACGGCTGGCCAGCCGGGCAGCGGGTCGCCGTCGATGCCGCAGTCGGCCAGGCGCACGGCCACGCCAGTCGCGCGGGCCATGGCCGCGCCCTGGCCCTGGCCGGCGGCGAGCGCGCGGGCGACCAGGCGGGTGGTGGTGCGCGGGAAGGCGCTCACGCCGAGGTCGGCGACGGGGTGGTCGGCGGCCGCGATGAGCAGGGTGCCGGCGCTGGCAGCGCTGCCGGCGGGGGAGAGCACCGACTCGGCGCGGAGCAGGGTGTCGCCGAGCAGGCCCAGCGAGCCGGGCGCGGCCAGCAGGCGGTCCTCGGTGTCCCTGGCCCGCACCCTGGCGGCCGGGGTGGCGGCCCTAGCCGCCCTGGCCGCGCTCTCACCGGCCTGCGGGTGATGGGCGGCCGGCGGCGGCTCAGTGTCGGCCCGGTCAGTGTCGGCCCGGTCAGTGTCGGCCCGGTCAGTGTCGGCCCGGTCAGTGTCGGCCCGGTCAGTGTCGGCCGGGTCGGAGTCGGCCGGGGGCGGCTCAGTCTCAGTCTCAGTCTCAGTCTCGGTCAGGTCAGTGTCGGCCGGGTCGGGTGCGGCGCGGTCGCGGGGGGCGGCGGGGGCGGCGGCTTCGGGCCAGCGGTCGGCCAGCACGACGTCGGCCAGGGGGAGGCGGCGGGACCAGCCGTGGCGTTCCAGGCCGGGGGCGGGCGGGCGCTCGTCGGGCCAGCCCAGGCACAGCCAGCCGAGCGTCATCACGCCATCGGGCAGGTGCAGCAGCGCGGCCAGCTCGGCGGGCTCGAACAGGGTGACCCAGCCCAGGCCGAGGCCGTGCGCGCGGGCGGTCAGCCAGATGTTCTCGATGGCGCAGGCGCACGACCACAGGTCGGTGTCGGGGAAGGTGGCCCGGCCGAGCACCCCGGCCGGGCGGGCCCGCCGGTCGCAGCACACGACCACGCCCACCGGGGCCTCGCGGATCCCGTCGAGCTGGAGGCTGCGCAGGTGGCGCGCGCTGTCGGGGTCAAGCTGCCGGGCCTGGGCCAGGCGGGCCCGGTCGGCCATGACCGCCGCGCTGGCCCGCACGGCCGGGTCGCGGACCACGATGAAGCGCCACGGCTGGGAGTGACCGACGCTGGGCGCGGCGTGCCCGGCCGCCAGCACGGCGGTCAGGATCTCGTCGCTGACGGCGTCGGGGCGGAACCGGCGCACGTCCCGGCGGGCCGCGATGACCTCGGCCAGCACGGCCCGGGCGGGCTCGGGCAGGGCCCAGCTCATCGGGTCGCTGGCCCGCTCGGCGCTGCTGGTCGTGTCCCCGACCAGCGGCCGTGGCCGCGGCCAGCGTGCGGCGGTGGTCACCGGCGGACTTCATGATCACGGTGACCCGCCGGGGCGGATCGCTGCCAGCCTGCCGTGATCATGGTGCCTTCCTCGCTGCCCGTCCCCGCCCGGCCCGTCACGGCCAGCCCGGCTGACCACCCTACGCCGCGTCGGTCATGATGGACGCATGCGAGCGGTGGTGGTGCGAGAGCACGGCGGGTCCGGGGTGCTGCGGGCGGACGACTGGCCGGACCCGAGTCCCGGCCCGGGCGAGCTGCTGGTCAGCGTGACGGCGGCCGGGGTCAACTTTGTCGACATCTACCGGCGGGAAGGCCGGCCGCCCTACACCGGGGCGGTGCCGTACGTGCCCGGCGCCGAGGGGGCCGGCACGGTGACGGCGGTGGGCCAGGGCGTGGCCGGCTTCCAGCCCGGTGACCGGGTGGCCTGGTCGGACAGCCCGGCCAGCTACGCGGAGCAGGCGGTCGTGGCCGAGCCGCGCGCGGTCCGCGTCCCCGCCGGGGTCAGCCTGGAGCTGGCCGCGGCGGTGATGCTCCAGGGCATGACCGCGCACTACCTGTGCCACAGCACCTACCCGGTGTCGGCCGGCGACGTGGCGGTCGTGCACGCGGCGGCCGGCGGCGTGGGCCTGCTGCTGACCCAGATGATCGGGCTGCGCGGCGGCGTGGTCGTGGCGACGACTTCGACCGAGGCCAAGGGGCAGCTCGCGCGGGAGGCGGGCGCGGAGCACCTGGCCGGCTACGCCGACTTCGGCGACGTGGTGCGGGAGGCGACCGGTCGGGCCGGCGCGGCGGTGGTCTACGACGGAGTCGGCCAGGCCACCTTCGACGACAGCCTGGCCGCCTTGCGCCCGCGCGGGTACATGGTGCTGTACGGGGCGGCCAGCGGGCCGGTGCCTCCGATTGACGTGCAGCGGCTCAACACCGGCGGGTCGCTGTTCCTCACCCGGCCCACGCTGGGCAGCTACATCGCCAGCCGGGGCGAGCTGCTGCAGCGGGCCGGGGACCTGTTCGAGTGGATCGAGGACGGGCGCCTGTCGGTCCGCATCGGCGGCCGGTACCCGATGGCCGAGGCGGGCCGGGCCCAGGACGACCTGGCCGGCCGGCGCACCACCGGCAAGCTGCTCCTGCTGCCGGGCTGACTAGTACTACAGGGCTAGATCAGCAGGGACTGGCGGCGGAGTCTTTTGCGGAAATGGCAGCGCCGGGCGTAGGCCTGCTCTTGGCGGATCCAGACTGACGCGCGAAGGCCCTGGTAGAGGGCCTGGG
>JBOHCO010001244.1:0-3657 GCA_050698895.1 Streptosporangiaceae bacterium | reverse complement strand
TCGATGGCGCGGAGCTGATGGCCTTCGTCAAGCAGCGTCTCGGCAGCGTCAAGGCACCCAAGCAAGTCGAGATCTGGCCAGATCTGCCCCGCTCCGCGGTCGGCAAGGTCCTCAAGACCGAGATCCGCTCGAGCCTTACGGACGGCTCCTAGCGGCCCCGCGGGGTTGGTCAACTGCACGAACAAGATCGGCAGCCGAAACCTGGCGGCGGTCTGTGTACCCGATCGGATGCGGGACCTCGATGTCGACATAGAACGGCCGCCGCCGGTGTCGTCCTCGGTCGACGCGCTGAACGGCAAGACGGCGAAGCCTGTCTAGTGCTGAGGTCAGCGTCCACGGTGACGCCAGCGCCGGCTCATCGCTCGGCGAGGACGTCTACTGGCCTGGAGGGGTACGCGGCCCGGCTAGCCAGCCAGCGCATCACCGACGCGCAGGTCGAGGAACTCGCGCGCCTGCGCGGCTCGGCCGCCGCCGACAGCCAGCCGACCGAGCGGGTCGAGAGCAACGAGATCTTCCACAATCAGCTGATCGCCATCGCCGGGAACGAGCGGCTGGCGAGCATGCTGGCCCGCGACGGCGATGCGACCGAGCGGATTGCCCGCGAGCACATCCAGTCCGCGCTGGAGATCATTATCGCCCGGCTGCCCTGACCTCAAGTTCCGGTCGGGCGCGGAGCCGGTTACGTCGTAACAACTTGGGCGGCCGGGGCGCTTTGGCGGTGTTCGTCAGCTGCCTCAGGACCTGAGGCATTAACAAAGGAGACCCATGCTCGCAGTTCGAGTGTCCTGGCAGACAAGGGCCGGCTCGGCCGCGGCGGTTGCCGTTCTTGCCGTTGGCGGCGTGCTGGCCAGCGCGGGCGGGGCCAGTGCCGCGGCCAGCCACGGCCACGCCAAGAAGCCGACGACTCTGCGTATCTCCAACAAGCTGATCGCCCATCACCATCACCACGCCGACGCGATCAGCGGCGTGCTCCACTCCCGCCGCAAGCCCGTTGCCGGGGAGACGGTCACCCTGGAGGGCCGCGCCGGGAAGCACAGGAAGTGGGTCGTGGTCGGCACCAGCACCACCGACTCGAAGGGCGTGGTCACCTTCACGATCGGCCTGCCGACTAGGAAGGCCCAGGCTGAGCTGGTCTTTGCCGGTGACTCGACCTACCGAAAGAGCCACAGCAACGTCATCACCTTGAAGAAGTAGCCAGCCGCACCTCACGGGCAGGGTCGTACGCCGGATAAGAAGCAGGTTCCTGGCCGCGCTTGCGTGGCCGGGAACAGCGTCCCGCCGGCGTGCGGCCCTCCTTTTGCGTGCGGAGGGGCGGCGTGCATGATCTCCGGCAAGGCGGGCGTGTCGGTCACCACCGGCCCGGTGGCGGAGGCAGGCGGGGCAGGCCGGCAGGTTCCCTCAACAGGATCTTCCCGGCCTGCTCGCCCAGCACGGCCATCTCGCCGGAGACGAGGCCCATGTCACAGTCCGCGGCGGCCAGAATGGAGAAGGCAAAGCTGTCGCTGATGGCCGTCACGACCAGCAGCCCGCGTTCCATCGCCACGACGATCTGGAGGACAGGTCCTGCCCCGAACATCCGGGCCGCACCGCCCACCATGCTCGTCAAGCCGGACGTCAGCGCCGCCAGCTGATCCACCAGGTCCGGCGGGAAGCCTCCAGAACATGCGACGGGAAGGCCGACGGAGGAAACGATGGCGGCATGGATGACGCCAGGAACGCCCTCGATGAATCCCGCGATCAGCGAATTCAGGTCTGCTGCTATCTCAGGCATCTCAAGGCCGAAGCGCCTGGCGCGCTGAGATCGTTACATCACCGCTGATTCTGCGGGGAGATTTGCGTTGAATGCCGGTTCACGCCCTAGCGGGCGGCCGCGCAGCTAATACTTGCCGGGTGATCGGCGCAGCGTTCGAGACCGCCCTGGCCGGCGCGCAGGCTGGTGATGAGGAAGCCTTCGCCTGCTTGTTCCGCGGGGTACAGCCGGCGTTGCTCGGCTATCTGCGGGTCATCGCGGCCGACGCTGCTGAAGATGTCGCGAGCGAGACGTGGCTGCAGGTGGTAGCGGGCCTCGGCGGCTTTCGCGGCGGCGAGGCCGCGTTCCGCGCCTGGGTGTTTACCATCGCCCGGCACCGAGCAGTCGACGCGGGTCGTGCGCGGGCCCGGCGCCGTACCACCCCGTTCGACCAGGACCAGCTGCCGCGGGGGCTGACCGCCCCGGATGCGGGCGAGGCGGCCCTGGAGGCGATCTCCACGCAGGCTGTCGTGGCCCTGCTGGCGACGCTGCCCAGGGATCAGGCGGAGATCATCTTGCTGCGCGTGGTAGCGGGCCTGAGCAACCGGGAGGTGGGCCGCCTGGTCGGCAAGAGCCCCGGCGCGGTGCGGGTTTCCGCCCACCGCGGTCTTCGCCGGCTCGCCACCCTAGTCGACCGGGAGGGTGTAACCGCATGAGCGGGCCGAGCGCTTCCTCCGGTGAGATGCCCAGGTTCTCCTTGCCCCGCGGGCCAGCCAGTGAGCTGGATGACAACGATCTGGGTGACAACGATCTGGGTGACAACGATCTGGGTGACTCGGTGCTGGACATGCTGCTGACCGGGCAGCCGCTTCCCCCCGATGCCCCCCGGCAGGCGCGCATGACCGCGGATGCGCTGGCCAGCCTGGGCGACCCGCAGCGTCCGGGCGCCCTCGCGGGGGAAGCCGAGGCGCGGTCGGCCTTCGCCCGTGCGGCCGCCGCCCCGGCCACTGACTCGCCCGCGACCCGGCGGTCCGGCCGCCGGGCTCGGCCGCAGCGATTCGTCCGTTTGCGCCCGAGGCTGGCTGCCGTTCTGGCTGCGGTGGCTATCTTGTTCGGCGGTACGGTCGCGGCGGCCTACGCCGGGGTGCTGCCGTCACCCATCCAGGATTTCGCGCACCTGACGGTCGGCGCTCCCGCCCCGCACCACGTTGCGCCCCGCCCGCATCCGGGCCACCACGCGCGGCTGCAGTGCGCTGCCTACCAGCGCGCGCAGGCCCACGGCAACCCCGCCACCCGTGCCGCGCAGGCAAGAAAGCTGGCCAGGGCAGCCGGGGGTGCAGGCAAGATCAACAGCTACTGCGCCTCTCTTGGGGTGCCCGGCGCCGCGCCGGCGCACCACGGCGCACTCGGGCACGGCGCCAAGGCGCACGCCGGTCAGGCCAAGGCGCTGGGGAAGCGAAACGCAGCCCACCGCCGGAACTCGCACGCGCACCCGAAGGCCCCCGCTAAGCCGAGGGCCGAGTCCAAAGCCCATCAGCCCCACGCTCGGCCCAAGGCCCACGCCTAGCCGGTCACCCATTCGGGGACGAGCAGGCCTGGGATCATCCCGGCTGACCTGGGCCAGGTAGCCGGTGTAACGCCGATGGCCCCGTCGGCGCTCTGGTCCTGGCATCGGCCGCCCCTATGTGGCCGGTACCGGCCACAGGCACACGGCTGACTGCCCGAACACGGGCCAGCCCGTGCACGAGCGAAGGGAATCGAGTTGGCTGCTGCCAGCCAGAGGTCCCATCACACCGGCCGCGGCCGCGGGCGTCGGCGGGCACTGGGCGAGCTGTCCGGGCCACAGCTGGCCAGATTCTGCGAGCTGACCGCCGTTGCGGCCGTGCTGATCACCGTGGCGGTCAGCCTCGTAGCGATCGCCATCAGCC
>JBOHCO010001243.1:0-1483 GCA_050698895.1 Streptosporangiaceae bacterium | reverse complement strand
ACGGAGGTGGAGATGGGCCCGGACTGGTCGGTGCTGATGTTCACCGACGGCCTGATCGAGGGCCGGATCGGCGCGGGCGCCGAGCGGCTGGGCTCAGACAGGCTGGCGGAGAACATCGAGGCCATGCTGCGCGCCGTCCCGTCGGGCCCGCCGCCCGACCGCAGGCGCCGCGACGACCAGCTGCTGGATCAGCTGGTCAGCCGGGTCCGCGAGCTCAACGGCGGCGACCTGGACGACGACCTGGCCATCCTGGCGGTCGGCTACCAGGAGGCCGGCCAGCGATGACCGACCAGACGACAGCCGCCGACGACCCAGCCGCCACCCAGGCCACCGAGGCCACCGAGGCGGCCGATCCCGGGCCTCCGGCCGCCGGGCCGCCGCCAGAGACGACCGCTGTGCGCGTGGCCAGGGTCACCGGCGGCTGGCCGGTGGGCCGGATGATCGCGGTGGGCATCGCGTTCATGGCCGCGTTCTCGGTGGCGGCCATCCTGATCGGCGCGCTGGCCCTGACCGACCTGTCCGACGCCCGCAACCGGGTCGTGCAGAGCCTGGATCCGGCCGCCTACCAGGCCTCGCAGCTGTACGTGGCCCTGCTCAACCAGGAGACCGGGGTCCGCGGCTACGCGCTGAGCGCCCAGCAGTCGTTCCTCGAGCCGTACACCGCCGGGCAGGCGGCGGAGCGGCACGCGCTGCGGCGGCTGCGCGTCGACCTGGCCGGGCTCCCCGTCGCCCAGGGCGCGCTGGCCCGGGCGATCCGCAAATCCGACGACTGGCGCGCTAACTACGCGACCCCGGCCATCGCGCAGGTGGCCAGGACCGGCAAGCCCCCGGCCGGGGCGGACGTGCAGCGCGGCAAGGCCGACTTCGACAGCATCCGCACCTCGATGACCACGCTGCAGGGCGACATCTCGGCCCAGCGGCAGCGGTCCGAGGCCGCGCTGGCGCACTCCGCGGCCGCCCTGGACGGCTCGTTCATCGGCATCGCGGCGGGCCTGCTGCTGGTGGTGATCCTGCTCACGCTCTGGGTGCGCAACGCCGCGATCCGGCCGCTGGCCCGGCTGGCGGGCGACGTGCGGCAGATCGCCGACGGCGACTTCGGGCACCAGCTGACCCGCAGCGGGCCGCGGGAGGTCCGCGACCTGAGCACGGACGTGGACAGCATGCGCGGGCGCATCGTCAGCGAGCTGTCCGCGG
This sequence comes from Streptosporangiaceae bacterium, assembly GCA_050698895.1. Taxonomy (GTDB): domain Bacteria; phylum Actinomycetota; class Actinomycetes; order Streptosporangiales; family Streptosporangiaceae; genus DASUBV01. The sequence continues at coordinate 289 of JBOHCO010001243.1, read as the reverse complement.
TGCGGGACATCAACGCCACGCTGGAGGGCCGGACGCTGGACCTGCAGCGGTCCAACTCGGAGCTGGAGCAGTTCGCCTACGTCGCCTCGCACGACCTCCAGGAGCCGCTGCGCAAGGTGGCCAGCTTCTGCCAGCTGCTCCAGCGCCGTTACGCCGGCCAGCTGGATGAGAAGGCCGACCAGTACATCGAGTACGCGGTCGACGGGGCCAAGCGCATGCAGATGCTGATCAACGACCTGCTGGCGTTCAGCCGGGTGGGCCGGATCGAGCAGCCGCGGGTGCTGGTCCC
>JBOHCO010001242.1:0-4413 GCA_050698895.1 Streptosporangiaceae bacterium | reverse complement strand
CCCGCCTCGCCCTTGGACCTGATCATCGCGGCCCCCTCGGCCAGGCGGCGCAGCGCCTCGCCCAGGCTGGTCGCCCCGCACACGAACGGCACGGTGAAGTCCCACTTGTTCACGTGATATGCCTCGTCGGCCGGGGTCAGCACCTCGGACTCGTCGACGTAGTCCACCCCGATGGCCTGCAGCACCTGAGCCTCGGCGAAATGACCGATCCGGCACTTGGCCATGACCGGGATCGAGACCGCCGCGATGATCCGCTCGATCATGTCCGGGTCGCTCATTCGGGCCACCCCGCCCTGGGCCCGTATGTCCGCCGGCACCCGCTCCAGGGCCATGACCGCCACCGCCCCGGCATCCTCGGCGATCCTGGCCTGCTCCGGCGTCACCACATCCATGATCACGCCGCCCTTGAGCATGTCCGCCATGCCGCGCTTGACGCGCTGGGTCCCGCGCTCCGGACCCGCGTCGGCGGTGCCGCTGGTGGTTTCGGTTGACTGCGGGACAGACACGGATACCTCACTGAGATCGCTTGTCATGACTAATTCCATGGTAGGGGCTCGATCGACCCGGCTGCATGGCCAGTAAGCGCCGGGCGCGGCAGACCACTAAGCGGCCAGCCGCTCGGCGGCCGACCGCTCGGTGGCCAGGCGCTAAGTCGTCAGGTGCGGGATGTCGGCCTCGGCGTCGGGTCCGCCGGCCGGCACCAGGGAGTCATCGATCTCGAAGAACTCCGGCATGGCCGCGTTCCCGGCCAGCCGCAGCGCCCTGGCCAGCCAGCGGCGCCGGGCGGCCTGGGTCACCGCCACCGCGTCGTTGTAGAACCTGCGGGCCAGGAAGACCTGGTGCGCCGCGCCCTCCAGCTCGGCCAGCAGCTCCTGGGCGCCCTCCATGCCGGTCAGCGAAGACCGGAACTCGGGCTGGCTGAACACCGCCCGCAGCGCCCGGGTGAGGTCGCTCTCGGGCAGCTCGCGGGCGGGCTGCGCGGCCCGCGCGTCGTGCGCCGCCCCGGCCAGCAGCAGGGCCGTCGCCGGGTCCAGCAGCCCCGAGGAGGCCAGCTCCAGCGCCACCGAGCTGCGCCGGACCAGCGCGGCGTCCAGGGCGAAGCGGGCCGCCTCCAGGCGCGCGTGCAGCCGGTCCAGGCGGCCCGCGCGCCAGGACACGTAGACCCCGGTCAGGGCCAGGACGGCGATGACGACGAAGCTGGTGATGATGGTCATAGGGCCCCGGCGGGCACCCGCCCGGCGGCGGGCGCCACCGCTTCGTAGACCCGCAGCACGTCGCGGGCCACCACCGCCCAGTCGTACTCGCGCACCGCGGCCGCCGCGGCTGTGGCCAGCCGGGCCCTCCGGGCCGGGTCATCGAGCATCCGGCCCACCGCGGCGGCCAGGTCGGCCGCGTTGCCGTTCTCGAACAGCTCGCCGGCCCGCCCGCCGCGCAGCACCCGCGCGAAGGCGTCCAGGTCGCTGGCCACGATCGGCGACCCGGCCGCCATGGCCTCGGCCAGCACGATGCCGAAGCTCTCGCCGCCGGTGTTGGGCGCGCAGAACACGTCCACCGAGTGGTAGACCCGCACCTTGTCCTCGTCGCTGACCTGGCCCAGCAGGACGACCCGCTCCCGCACCGCCGGCGGCAGCTGGTCCAGCTCCTGGGCCTCGCCCCGGCCGGCGATCAGCAGCCGCAGGCCGGGCCGCTCCTGCGCCAGCTGCCCGAAGGCCTGGAGCAGGATGGGCAGCCCCTTGCGCGGCTCGTCGATCCGGCCCAGGAAGCCCAGCGTGCCGCCCTCGCCGGGCCAGCCGGGCAGCGGGTCGGCCTTCTCGAAGCGCCGTACCGACACGCCGTTGGGGATCAGCACCGCGTCCCCGCCCAGGTGCTCGACCAGCGTGGTGCGGGCCGCCTCGGAGACCGCGATCCGGCCGCTGATCTTCTCCAGCGCCGTGGCCAGGATGGGCTGGGCGGCGTGCAGCCAGCGGGAGCGGGGCATCGAGGTGTGCACCGTGGCCACGATGGGGCCGTCGGCCACCCAGCAGGCCAGCAGCGACAGGCTGGGCGCGGCGGGCTCGTGCACGTGGACGACGTCGAAGTCGCCTTCCTTGAGCCAGCGGCGCACCCGGCCCGCGGACAGGAAGCCGAACGAGAGCCGGGCCACCGAGCCGTTGTAGGGCACCGGCACCGCGCGCCCGGCGGGCACGACGTAGTCCGGCTCCAGGTGCTCGTCGACATCGGCCGGCGCGATGACCGACACGTGGTGCCCGAGGTCGATGAGGGCGTCAGCCAGGCCCCGGACGTGCTCCTGCACCCCGCCGGGCACATCCCAGGTATACGGGCAGACCAGGCCGATCCTCATTCGCGGCCCGCCTGGAGGAAGGGCTCGTCGCCGTCCCGCTGATCATCGCGCTGATCATCCCGCCGACCGTCCCGCTGATCGCCTTGCTGCGCCGCCCGCTGCTCGGCCCTGGCCAGGCGCTCCGGGTCCAGGTCGGCGGTGAACACCCGCTGGAGCATGTGCCAGTCCTGCGGGTGCTCCCGGATCCCCGCCTCGAAGAAGCGCGCGAGCTGCTGTGTCATCGCGACGACGCGCTCCTTCCTGTCACCCAGCTCATCCTCGTCCGGCACCGGGATCTCCGCGCCGACGTCCACGCCCCAGCCATCGCCCTCGAACCACAAGACCACCGGCATGAGCGCCGCGCCGGTCTCGACGGCCAGCGCCGCCGGCCCCGGCGCCATCCGGGCCTTCTCGCCGAAGAGGTCGACCTCGATGCCATGGCCGGTCACGTCCCGGTCACACGGCAGGCAGACAAGTTTGCCCGCCTGAAGTCTTCTGGCCAGTATGGCGAATGGCCGGCCTCCGCCGCTGGCAGGTAGCACCTCCATGCCCAGCCCCTCACGGAACGCGACGAACCGCTGGTACAGGGACTCGGGCTCCAGGCGCTCCATGACCGTGCTAAGAGAGCCTGCCCCCCGGCCGATGATCCATGCCCCGGCCTGGTCCCAGTTCCCCATGTGGGGCAGCGCGAAGATGACGCCCCGGCCCTGCGCCAGGTACTCGAACGCGGCCGATACGTGACCGACATCCCCCGTCCCCTCGTTCAGCCGCTCCGCCGGGATCACGGGGAGCCGGAACGCCTCCAGCCAGTAGCGCGCATATGACCGCATTGATTCCCGCGACACTGCGCGGACGTCGGCCCCGGTGGCGTCCGGGCCCAGCACCCGGAACAGGTTGCCCTCCAGCACCTGCACGCTGGGCCCCTGGCGGCGCCAGGCGATGTCGGCGAAGGCCCGGAACAGGCCCGCCGCCATCGACTCGGGCAGGCGGCAGATCAGCGACCAGCCCAGCCCGTAGCCGGCGCTGGCCAGCCGGCCGGACAGCCGGCCGGTCATCCGTCGCCTCCGGCCCGGCCGGCCGCGTCCGCCGCGGCGGACTGCTGCCCGGACTGCTGCCCGGACTCCCGCGCGGACTGACGCACCGCCACGACGCGCTGCCCGAAGGTGAACGCGCTCGCCGCGGCCAGCAGCCACAGGCCGATCGGCAGGATATACGGCACGCCCAGGCCGTACAGGCCCGACGCGACCAGGATGGTCACCATGCGCTCGGGCCGCTCGGCGATGCCGACGTCGCAGCGCAGGCCCAGGCCCTGGGCCCGGGCCTTCGCGTAGGACACCAGGGCCCCGGCGACCAGGCAGAACAGCGCCACCCCGGCCATGACCCGGTCCCTGGTGCCGTGCCCCTGGAGCACGTAGTAGCAGGCCAGGCCGCTGAAGATGGCCGCGTCGGCGACCCGATCCAGGGTCGAGTCCAGGAACGCGCCGAACTTGCCGCTGGTCCCCTTCACCCTGGCCAGGGCGCCGTCGAACATGTCGAACAGCACGAACACCGTGCACACCATCGTGCCCGCGAACAGGTGCCCGCCGGGGAACAGCGCGAGCGCCCCGGCCGCCACGCCGATCGTGCCGATGATGGTGATCGCGTTCGGGGTCAGGGGCGTGCGGGCCAGGGCGTGGCCGGCCGGCGTCAGCACCCGGGACAAAGCCGGTCGCAGCTTATTGAGCATGGCGGCTTGATCCTACTGGCGGTCAGCGCGGCGGCTAGAGAGTGCCATTCACGTTCACATGGATGTTTCAGTGGTATTCACTGAGAAATCCAGGTGGTCGGGAAATCCGTCCGGCCGGGCGGGGCAGCGAACGGCGGCGGGATTGCCGGGCGTGCCACAGGTGCGGGACGATCGCCAGCGCCAGCAGCACCGCGATGGAGGCGACCGCGTACCTGGCCACCAGGTCGGCCGCGGCCACGCCGCGGGCGCCGAGCAGGTAGCCGCAGATGGCCAGGACCGTGGCCCAGGCCGCGCAGCCGATGGCGTCCAGGATCACGAACGTGACCAGCGGCAGGCCGACCCAGCCCGCGGCGGCGTAGACCGGCGC
>JBOHCO010001241.1:0-7619 GCA_050698895.1 Streptosporangiaceae bacterium | reverse complement strand
TCCGCGCCGCCCACCCGGATGCCGCCCGCCGGCCGGGCGGCGCCTGCTGGCCGGGTCTCGCCAGTCGGCCCCGGCGCCGCAGGCCCGCCCCGCTCCCCTCACTGTCGGCCAGAATCGTCGCGGCGACCGCCGTGGCGGCTCTGGTGCTCGGTGGCCTCACGAGCGCGGCGTTCTTCGGTGCGCTGCCCACGCCGCTCCAGCGGCTGGCCCACGATGCATCCAGCGTGTTCCGTGCGCCCGGCGGCCATCGCGGCAAGCACAAGCCACAGTCGGCCGCCGGGCCAGCCCGCGGTCCGCACGAGGCGGCCGTGCAGTGCGCGGCCTACGCCCGGGCGCAAGCGAGCCGGTTCCATGCGGGCGGCAGCCCGGCCCGGCGGGCCCGGATCCGCCGCGAGCTGACCACCGCGGCCGGCGGCGCGGACCGAATCTCCGCGTACTGTGCCCGGCGCGGGCGGCACCCGATCGCCGCCGCGCCGATCGCGCCCCGGCATCATGTCCGCTGCGCGCCGACCCCGTGGTCGTCCTGGTCCACGCACCCCCGGCCATCCTGGACCCCGACCGTGCGGCCGACGGTCTGGCCGGTTGCCTCCGGCGCTCCGACCCGGCATCCCGTCCTGGATCCGACTCGATGCGGTCTGCACCGGCGCTGGTCGCGATGGCGGCTGCGGCACCAGCGCAGGACGGGCCGGCCGCACTCGCCAAGCCCGTCCGCCCCGCCGCGGACCGGCGAACCCGGGCACCACCGCATCCGCGTGCGCGTCCCGGACTCCGGCCGCAGCCACGCCCCGCAGTCCCGCCCCCAGGCGAGGCTGGGACACACCACGGCCCGGCCGACCGCGCACGCCAGCCCAGCCGCGCGGCACGCGGCCAAGCTCGCGCACGCCCGCCAGTCCGCGCAGCTCAACGGTGCCGGGCGGACCTAGCTCTTTATCCCGCGCCCCGGGGATCCTCCGGGGCGCACGGGGGGACCGGGGCCTATCCCCCGAGGCCTCGGTCCCCCGCCCCTCGCCCGCGGGGGCCAGGCCGGCTGGTCGCCGACCTGGCCCCCGGGCACCCTCAGCCCCAGGACACCCTCAGCCCCGGGCACCTCAGCCCCAGGACACCTCAGCGGCGGCGACCACGGCCACGCCGGCCCCGGTCACCAGCTTGATCAGGGTGTCCACGTCGGCGGCCGTGGTCAGCGGGTTGACGAAGCAGGCGCGCAGCACCGTGCGCCCGTCGACCTCGGTGGTGGTCAGGAAGCTCTCCCCGCCGAGCTGCAAGCGCCGCGCGATCTCGGTCTGCTCCCGGTCACCGGCGTCGACGGCGATGTCGGCGGCGGCGGTGCGGTAGCGGAAACAGACCACGCTCAGCCCGGTCGCGGTCAGCTCGAGGTCGGGGTGCTCGCGGACCCCGGCGGCCAGCCGCTCGGCCAGGTCGAGGTCGTGGTCGATGAGCCGGCGGTAGCCGGCCCGCCCGGTCGAGGCCAGCGTGGCCCACACCCGCAGCGCCCGTGGCGGCCGGGTCTGCTCCGGGCCGTACTCGCTCAGCCAGGGCGCGTCGCTGATCCCCTCCGGGTCGTGGTCCACCGCCAGGTACGCCGGGACCAGGCTGAACGCGGCGCGCAGCCGCTCCGGGTCGCGGACCAGCAGCGCGCCCGCGTCGACCGGCACGTACAGCCACTTGTGCGGGTCGAGGGCGATGCTGTCGGCCTGGCCGAGCCCGGCCAGCTCGGCCCGGTAGCGGTCGGCCAGCACCGCGGGAGCGCCGTAGGACCCGTCGACGTGCAGCCAGACCTGGTGCCGGGCACAGACCGCGGCGATCTCGGCCAGCGGGTCGATCGACCCGGTGCTGGTGCTGCCCGCGGTGGCCACCACCGCCACCGGGCGCTCGCCCCGCTGCCGCGCGGCGTCCAGCTCCCGGTCCAGGCGGCCGGGATCAAGCCGGCGGCCGGGCAGCACGTGCAGGTGCCGCCGGCCGAAGCCGAGCAGCTCGACCGCCTTGGTGACGCAGCTGTGGGCCTCGCCGCCGGCGTAGACGGTGAGCGGCGGATGCCCGGCCAGTCCCTGCTCGCGCACGTCGTAGCCGGCGCCGGCCTGGCGGGCCGCGGCCAGCGCGGTCACCGTGGCCAGCGAGCCGCCGCTGACCAGCAGCCCGCCCGCGCCCGGCGGCAGCCCGGCCAGGTCCGCCAGCCAGCGGATGACCAGCCGTTCCAGGTGCACGACGGACTGGTTACCGCCGGCGCAGCTCGGGTTCATCGCGCTGGCCAGCAGGTCGGCCAGCACCCCGGCGCGGTCTGGCGGCGAGTTGACCCAGGCGTGGAACCGCGGGTGCCCGTTGCCGAGCGGATGGCGCAGCACGTCCTGCTCCAGCTCGGCCAGCAACTGGTCCAGCCCGACGCCGTCGGCGGGCCAGTCCTGCTGCCGCCAGCGCTCGGCGACCGGCACCGGCACCGGCGTCAGCACCGGACGGTCGCTCAGCCCGGCCAGGTGGTCCGCGGCCAGGTCGGCCATCCGGTGCGCGGCGGCCCGGAAGGCGGCCTCGTCCCAGCCCCAGCCACCTGGCAGTGAGTCAGCCATGACCGCCGCCAGAGCCCTCGGGCAGGTCCATGACCAGGTAGTACACGCACGGGCTGGCCTGCCGGTTACGGAACCCGTGCAGGCAGTCGCCCTCGTAGTAGATCGCGTCGCCGGCCCGGAGCTGGTACGACCGTCCGTCGATGGCCAGCTCCAGGTCGCCGGACTCCACCGCCACGTACTCGCGCGAGCCCGGCGCGTGCGGGTCGAAGGCCCCGGCGTCGACCCCCGGCCCGAGCGTGGTGCGCATGAACTCGAACTCGATGCCCGGCAGCGCCGGGGACACGATCCGCCGCTCCCAGCCCGCTGCGGCCCGGGCCACGGACTGCTCCTCGCGCGGCAGCGGCACCACCCGACCGCGCCGCTCGTCGTCCAGCAGCCGGGCCATCGACGTGCCGAGCGCCGTGGCGATGCGGTCCAGCACCAGCACCGTCGGTGCCTTGCGGCCGCGCTCGATCTCGTAAAGCATGCTCCGGCTCACCCGGCTGCGCGCGGCCAGCACCTCGGCCGACAGTCCGCGCCGTGCTCGCTCGGCCCGCAGCCGCGCCCCGAGCGCGGTCAGCCGGATCTCGTCCCGCGTCGTGTCCTCGATAGAGGTAATCACGTCCACTATAGTAGTTAACGCCGCGCCGGACCGTCGCCTCAGGCGCCGGTCTCGTCCGGGTCAGCCGCTTCGCAGCGTCATGGCTGGCCCTTTAGTGCTGCTAGAGGAGCACCAAAGGGCCAGCCATGACGTTCGCGACCTCGACCCCGCGTGACGCGAGCGATAGATAAGGCAGAAGTGACGGGCGTGGTGAGCGCGGTCAGGCGGAGTCGAGGTCGGCGCGGAGGCGGCGGAGGCGGTCGGGACGGTCGGCGGCGAAGCGCTCCAGGGCGGCCAGGATGTGCGCCTGGTCCAGGTGGGCCTCCTCGATGACCTCGGTCACCGAGCCGCCGGTCCGCCAGCGGTCGTCCCAGTCCGAGGACAGCGAGTACTCGCGGACCAGCGGCCCGTCGGCCCAGTCGGCCATCAGCTTGAACGCGCCGTTGGTGATGACCATGGCGTCCACGCGACCAGCGCCGCCGACCACGGACTCTCGGTACTCCGGCGCCTGACACGCGAACAACTGGGGGCTGATGGCGGCGACGATCCGTATGTTAATGCCGCGGTTATCGAGCTCGGGGAGCAGGCTGACCAGGTTCTGCGTCGGCATGGTGCCCCGGACGTAGACGGTTCCGCCCCTGGGCTGGCCGGGCCGGTAGTCGCGCAGCACGTAGGCGCCGCGGGCGGCCTCGAAGTGCGACGGGATGCCGAGTGCCTCGCGGTCGGGGATCTCGATCGGCGGCCGGGTCAGGTGCAGCGCGACGATGGGCACGTCGAGCCCGAACGCCGCGCCGAGCAGCACCGGGACCTCGTTGTACTCCCACGGGTGCAGGTCGATGACGTGCCCGGTCGGGAACAGCTGGGTGACGCCGATGGAGAAGATGCCGAAGTGGGTGCGGGAGTCCTCGGCGGTCTCGGGGCCGGAGTGGCCCGCGATCCACAGCACCTTGCCGACCTGGAGCTCGGAGTCCTGGGCGAGCTGGCTGAACAGCCGCAGGGGCCCGTACTTGAGGTAGGAGAACGAGCCGTAGGTGGAGCACGCGCCCCAGAACCCGTTGAAGCGCCCGAACGGCTGGTCGGACAGGTTGACCGTGGCCAGGCCGGCGACCAGGCCGGCGTTGGAGAACTCGGTGATCTCGGTGGGCAGCAGGGCCCCGGTCGGGTTGCTGGTGCGCTCGTACCAGCCGGTGCCCGGCGCGCCGTCGTAGTCCTGGCCGAAGCCGGCGATGTTGGTGGACTCGGCCAGGTCGGCCGAGGCGGCGATGAACAGCGGCCGGCCGTAGTCGCGCAGGGCCAGCGAGTTCACGTAGGCGCCCCAGGCGGCCAGGCCGGCCCGGTTGGGCGCCTTGTCGCCGGGCTTGCGCCACATGCTCTGCGGGTAGCTGGCCACGTCGAAGATGCGGCGGTCGGAGAACACCTCGGCCGACCGCTCGTCGAGCCGGAAGCCGTCGATGTCGTCGGGCACCGAGGCGGCGACGGCCGCGAGCCGGTCGGACAGCCAGTCGACCAGGTCATCGTCGCGGCGGAGCACGCTCATGGCGATGCGCAGGTTGGCCTCGGCCTGGGCGGCGACGGCGGCCGGGTCGGCGGGCGCGGGCTGGTCGACGCCCTCGTACTCGACGCCGTGCCGGGCCATGAACTCCTTGCGGACGGCCCAGAACTGCTCGGCGTTCATGGGCCAGGCGGTGCCGTGGCTGGCCGCGTCGACCTTGCCGTAGCCGCGGCCCTTCTGGGTCACGAACCAGGCCATGCTCGGCACGTGGCCGGGGTTCGGGCCGCAGGACGCCTCCAGCACGGCCTCGGTGACCGGTCCCCACTCCATGCCGCGGGAGGTGCCGTTGACCCGCCAGCCGTAGGGCGCGAACCAGTCGACCGGGGCGCCCGCGACCACGCTGGAGGCGGGCCGGGGGTCGATGCCGAAGTCGTTCCAGTCGACCATGAAGACCAGGTTGTCCAGGCCCAGGCCCCAGGCCAGGTTCTTGACCTCGTGGGCCGAGCCGGGGGTGAGCCCGCCCTCGCCCTCGAACACGAACACCTTGACCTGGTCGGCGCCGGCCAGCTTGAGGCTCAGCGCCTCGCCCGCGGCCGGCGGCATGCCGTGCCCGGAGGGGCCGGTGTTGAACTTCAGGAACAGGGTGCGGCCTTCCATCTCCGCGTGCCCGGGCAGGCCGCCGTGGCGGCGCAGCTTGAGCAGCCATTCCCAGGTCAGCGCCCAGCGGCCGTCGTCCGGGAAGGCGAACTCGGCCGCGCCGGTGCGCTCGTGCCGGGCCCGCATGGCCTCGTTGAGCACGGCCAGCGTGGCGTAGACCAGCGGCACGGTGTGCCCGGCGGACAGCACGAACCGGTCGCCGAACCGGCGCCAGGGCCGCAGCACGTCCCAGCGCATGGCGCCGGACAGCAGCAGCGAGACCATCATGTGGACCTTGGACCGCGAGCCTCCGGGGTGGCCGCTCTGCCGGTAGTTGAGGGCCAGGTCGATGCACTCGTCGACGAGGTCCTTGACCAGTTCGTAGCGCGCGAAGTCGGGCTCGGCCGCGGCCAGCAGCCGGGCCGCGTCCGTGTCGCTTCCCGACCGGCCGATGATGTGTGCCGCCACCGCTTCCCCTCCATAGCTGCCAGGACTCCTAGGCTGACGGGTATACCTGCCGTTAGGCAAGGGTCTGGTCACATGCGGAACTCTGCCAACCCGGGGGGAGCCACCCCCCGGACCCCCCAGCAGGAACATTGGAGTCTTACGCCCAAAGGGGCCCAGCCTTATCATCAGGCCATGACGGCCATCCCCCTGGCCGACCGCATGGGTCGGCTCGGTACCGAGTCCGCGTTCGAGGTGCTAGCCAGGGCCAGGGCCCTGGAAGCCGCCGGCAGCAAGATCATCCACCTGGAGATCGGCGAGCCTGACTTCCCGACCCCGCCGCACATCGTGGCGGCGGCGGTCGAGGCCCTGCAGGCCGGCCAGACCCACTACGTGCCCGCGCCGGGCGTCCCGCAGCTGCGCGAGTCGGTGGCCGCGTTCCTGGAACGCACCGGCCGGTTGAAGGTCACCCCGGACCGGGTGATCGTCACGCCGGGGGCCAAGCCGATCATGTTCTTCGTGATCATGGCGCTGTGCGCCGAGGGCGACGAGGTGCTCTGCCCCGACCCCAGCTTCCCGATGTACGAGTCGATCACCTCGTTCGCGGGCGCCACCCCGGTGCCGATCCCGCTGCGCGAGGGCAACCAGTTCCGCATCGACACCGACGAGCTGGCCCGGCTGATCACCCCCCGGTCCAAGCTGCTGATCATCAACTCGCCGCACAACCCGTGCGGCAGCGCGCTCACCCGCGAGGACTGCGACGCCATCGCGGAGCTGGCCCAGCGGCACGACCTGACCGTGCTCACCGACGAGGTGTACTGGGCCATCCGCTACGGCGGGGAGCACGCTAGCGGGGAGCAAGCTGGCGGCGAGCAAGCTGGCGGCGAGCACGCCAGTGTGCTCGACGTGGACGGCATGGCCGACCGCACCATCCTGCTGGACGGCTGGTCCAAGACGTTCGCGATGACCGGCTGGCGGCTCGGGTTCGGCGTGTTCCCGCCGGCCCTGGTCGAGCCGATCACCCGGCTGGTCATCAACTCGGTGTCCTGCACATCGGCGTTCAGCCAGTTCGCCGCGGCCGCCGCGCTGGACGGGCCGTGGACCGCGGTGGAGGAGATGACCGCGGAGTTCCGCCGCCGCCGGGACTTCATCGTGGCCGGGCTGAACAACATCCCGGGGATCACCTGCCTGGAGCCGCAGGGCGCGTTCTACGTGTTCCCGAACATCACCGGGACCGGGCTGACCTCGTCCCAGTTCCAGGAGCGGCTGCTGAACGAGGCGGGCGTGGCGGCGCTGGCCGGGACGGCGTTCGGCCGCTACGGCGAGGGCTTCCTGCGCTTCTCGTACGCCAACTCGGTGGAGAACATCCAGGCCGCGCTGGAGGCGATCCGGGCCTCGCTGGCCTAGTCCGCGGAGCCCGGCCCGGCCCGGCTCAGCTGGCGCCTCAGTTGGCGGGCAGCCGCCAGGCCTGGTTGCCCGCCTGGTTGCAGTGCCAGATCTGAATCGGCTCGCCGTTGCCGGTATGGTCGGCCGGGTCGGTCAGGCACTGGCCCGACGACTTCTGCACCAGCGCGTTGTTGTCGGTCGGCTCCGGCGTCCAGACCTGGCTGGCCTTGCCGTTGCAGGGGTCGAGCACCACGGCGGTGCCGTTGGTGCCCGCGCCGCCCGCGCTGTCCAGGCAGAACTTGCCGTCCAGCCGGACCGTCCCGCCGGCGTTCATCGTCCACTGCTCCTGCGGGTCGCCCTCGCAGGTCCACATCTGGACCTTGTTGCCGGTGGTCGTCTTGCCGCCCGCGTCGGTCAGGCACGGCACCTGGGTGTCCTTCTGCTCCAGCTGCACGTAGATCGGGCCGGTCGGCGCGCCGGTCGGCGGGCCCTGGGCGGCCGGCAGCGGCCAGGCCTGGTTCGA
>JBOHCO010001240.1:0-1056 GCA_050698895.1 Streptosporangiaceae bacterium | reverse complement strand
GGCCAGGGAGGCCCGGGCGATACGGTCCGCAGGACGCCGGCGTACCCGGGCGGCGACGTGCCGACGGCCCGGCTGCGCCCTGCGGCGGGACCTGGCCAGCCGGGGGATTCTGGCCAGCCGGGGGATTCTGGCCAGCCGGACGGGTCCGGCTCGGCCGGGCCGACCGCCGGGGCCGGTCACCGCTGGCCCTGGACCCGCCGACGGTGGGTGATCGCCGCGGCCACCGCGCTGGGAGTGTTCGTGGTGGCGATGGGCGCGGTCACCGTGTTCGAGGTGCTGGCCGGCAAGCCGCTGGATGCCGTGGTCTGGCACCAGCATTCCTCGGGGACCACCCTCGGCGGCCTGGTCGGCGGCTCGGGCGGCCACCACCCGCGGCCGAGCACCAGCCCGACGCCGACGCACTCGCCGGGCTCGTCGCATTCGCCGCGGCCCAGCCACACGCCGTCGTCTTCGCCGACGCCGACGACCTCCTCGCCGACCCCGACGCCGAGCGGCTCACCCAGCCCCAGCTCGTCGGCGGCCCCCAGCGGCAACGCGTCCACGCCGGCCGGGCCCAACTCGTCCCCGCCGCCCGCCAAGACGGCGTCACCGGGCGCGTCCTCCCCCAGCCCGTAGCCTCTAGCCCCTAGCACGATCGAGTGCGGTCGCGACTCCCCGGCGTCCCCCTGGCCCCGCCCGTCACTCCCGCCAGTGCGGCGTCGGCGACAGAAGCCGTGTCTAGCTTCTGAGGCGAGGCGAGGCGAGGCGAGGCGAGGCGAGGCGAGGCGGGCGGGGCGCTCCTGGGTCCCAGGCAGCTGGTGGCCGTTGCGGCATAGGTCGGGCGGGCTTGGCCGGGTGGGTTTCATGAACATGGTGGATTTGGGCCACCCGTGGCCCAAATCCACCGCGCTGATAAACGGGAACTGCGAGCGCCGAGCGGGTGTGGCTGGTCGGGCTGATGAGGCCAGTGGGGCCGACGTCGAGAGGCGCCCTCTAGCTGGCCAGTACCCGGCGCCCGGCTGACCGCCCAGAATCCGGATTCCGGACCGCAGGAACCCCAGCCACCATGATCACGAC
>JBOHCO010001239.1:0-1643 GCA_050698895.1 Streptosporangiaceae bacterium | reverse complement strand
GGCCAGCGCCGTGGTCCGGGTCCGCCAGCCGCTGGCCAGGGCACTGGTCGGCGCGGCCGGCTTCGCCGCGCTGCCCGCCGGGCTGCGGGCCCAGGTGGCCGAGGAACTCAACGTGCACGCGCTCGAGCCGCTGGAGGCGGTCGCCGACGACCTGGTCAGCTACACGGTGCGGCCCAGCTTCCGGGCGCTTGGCCGGCGGTTCGGCCCGGCCACCCCGGGCGTCGCGGCGGCGATCGAGGCGGCCGACCCGGCCGGGCTGGCTCAGGCGCTGCGCAGCCAGGGCTCGGCGTCCGTGCCGGTGGACGGTCTGGACGGCTCGCCGGTCAGGCTGGCGCCGGATGAGGTCATCGTGACCCAGACCCCGCGCTCGGGCTGGGCCGTGGCCAGCGACGCGGGCGAGACCGTGGCACTCGAGGTGACGATCACCCCGCAGCTCCGGCGCGAGGGCTACGCCAGGGAAGCGGTCCGGCTGGTGCAGGACGCGCGCAAGGGCGACGGGCTGGAGGTCAGCGACCGCATCTCGCTGCGCTGGTCGACGGCGGACCCGGACCTGGCCTGGGCGCTGACCGAGCATGGGGCGCTGATCAGCAGCGAGGTGCTCGCGGTGGACTACGGCGAGGCGACGGGCGACGATTCGGGAGCCGAGGCGGGGGCCGGGGCGGGGGTCGAGCACAGCGACCCTGACCTCGGGCTGACGTTCTGGATCCGCCGGTCCTGACCGCCGCCGGGGAGACGCTGGGGTGGCCGGAATGAGGCGGCCATGATCCCGGAAGTTCGTCAGCGCATAGCGCGGACGGACTTCCGGGATCATGGAACGCGATGAGCGGGCCGGGCTACTTATCCGGGCGGCAGGCCTTGCAGGGCACGCAGCGGGCGTCCTCGGCCGCCTGCCTGGTCATGACCTCCAGGTCATCAGCGCCGAGGAAGCGGATCAGAATGCAGTCGGCCAGGTGATACCGGGCGATGCCCGGCACCACGGTGACCTGGTTGTCCATCGACGCCGAGCCGCGGGTGCCGCCGGTGCCGGCTGGGCCGGACTCTGCCGCGCCGGGCGGGCCCGTCTCCGGCTCGCCGGTCGCGTCTGGGACGGCGGCGGCGACTGGGGTGGTCGGGGCCGGGCGGGCGGACTCCGGGCGGGCTGGCGTACCGGCTTCGGTGTCCTTGGGCTGCGCCGGCTCCTGGTCGGCTCGGGGCCGTCCGGAGGTCTCTGCCTTGGCTGCCGTGTCGGGCTTGGCGGGAGTCTGCGGCTTGCCGGAGGACGCCGGCGACTTGTCCGCGGCCGGGCTTTCTGGCTCGGGGGACCGGCCTGACGGTGCGGCAGGCGCCGGGGCCGGCGGATCGGCCAGCCGGAACGGGCGGGGCGGGAGCGAGCTGCCGGTCGCGCTGGCCCGGGACGAGTCTCGCCCGGCCCGCCGGAGCAGCTCGTCCACGCTGGGCGGGCCACTGGCGCCGGCCGGCTTCGGCGGCACGTCCTGGCCGGACTGGTTCCGGGACGAGGCGGCGGCTGAGGTGAGGGTTTCCCGCGCCGGGGCGGACGGCTGGCCTGCCTTGGGCCTGGGCTCGGCGGCCGCCGGCGCGCTGGCCGCCGCTGGGCGACCGACCTGGCTTGTGTCCGAGGTGGCCGACGTGGCCGACGTGGCCGA
>JBOHCO010001238.1:0-11840 GCA_050698895.1 Streptosporangiaceae bacterium | reverse complement strand
GCCCGGGTCTGCGGGGCCTCGCCCCGGTAGATCCAGACCTTCACGCCGATCCGGCCGAACGTCGTCCGGGCCTCGTAGAAGCCGTAGTCGATGTCGGCGCGCAGCGTGTGCAGCGGCACCCGGCCCTCGCGGTAGAACTCCGAGCGGGACATCTCCGCGCCGCCCAGGCGCCCGGCGCACTGCACCCGGATGCCCTTGGCGCCACCCTTCATGGCGGTCTGCATGGCCTTGCGCATGGCCCGGCGGAAGGAGACCCGGCTGGACAGCTGCTCGGCCACGCCCTGGGCCACCAGCTGCGCGTCCACCTCGGGGTTCTTCACCTCGAGGATGTTGAGCTGGATCTGCTTGCTGGTCAGCTTCTCCAGGTCACCCCGGATCCGGTCGGCCTCCGCGCCGCGACGGCCGATGACGATGCCCGGCCGGGCGGTGTGGATGTCGACCCGGACGCGGTCCATGGTGCGCTCGATCTCCACCTTCGAGATCCCCGCGCGCTCCATGCCGCGCTGGAGCATGCGCCGGATGGCGACGTCCTCCGCCACGTAGTCCTTGTACAGCTTGTCGGCATACCAGCGGCTCTTGAAGTCGGTGGTGATGCCCAGCCGGAACCCGTGCGGGTTTACTTTCTGGCCCACTAGCGGGTCCTTTCCCTGCTGGCGGCATCGCGTTCGGCCACGATGACCGTGATGTGGCTGGTTCGCTTGAGGATCCGGGCGCCGCGGCCCTGAGCCCGCGGCCGGAACCGCTTGAGCGTCGGCCCCTCGTCCACCCAGGCCCGGCTCACGACCAGCGAGCTAGCGTCCACGTGACGGTTCTGGCCGGCGTTGGCGATGGCGCTGGCCAGCACCTTGCCCACGGAGTCGCTCGCGGCCTGGGGCGCGAACGTGAGCGCGGCCTGCGCCTGGTCGGCGGGCAGCCCGCGGATGAGGTCCACCAAGCGGCGGGCCTTCCGCGGCGTGACACGCACGTAGCGCGCCTTCGCCCTAGCTTCCATGACTGTCATGCCTTCCATCTGCGCCCGGCACTCCCTGCCCGGGGGTCCGGGGATTGTCCCCCGGGATGAGCGGAGTCATCAGTGTCTCCCGCTTTCCGCTAGCGCCGGCTCCGCCGGTCGTCCCGCACGTGACTGCGGAACGTCCGGGTGGGCGCGAACTCGCCGAGCTTGTGCCCGACCATGGCTTCGGTAACGAACACCGGCACGTGCTTGCGGCCGTCGTGCACGGCAATCGTGTGGCCGAGCATCGCCGGGACGATCATCGAACGGCGTGACCACGTCTTGATCACGTTCTTGGTGCCCTTGTCGTTCTGGACGTCCACCTTCTTCATCAGGTGGTCGTCGACGAAGGGGCCCTTCTTCAGGCTACGAGGCATCGTCAGGTGCTCCTACCGCTTCTTCTTGCCGCGCCGACGCGAGATCAGCTGGTCGCTGGGCTTGTGGTCCTTGCGGGTGCGGCCCTCGGGCTGGCCCCACGGGCTGACCGGGTGCCGGCCGCCGGAGGTCTTGCCCTCGCCGCCGCCCAGCGGGTGGTCGACCGGGTTCATGGCCACGCCCCGGACGGTGGGCCTGCGGCCCTTCCACCGGCTGCGGCCCGCCTTGCCGAGCTTGATGTTGCCCTGCTCGGAGTTGCCGACCTCGCCGATCGTGGCCCGGCAGCTGACGTCCACGCGCCGGATCTCGCCCGACGGCATGCGCAGCTGGGCGAACCGGCCCTCCTTGGCCAGGAGCTGGACCCCCGAGCCGGCCGCGCGGGCGATCTTGGCGCCGCCACCGGGCCGCATCTCGATCGCGTGCACCACGGTGCCGGTCGGGATGTTGCGCAGGGGCAGGCAGTTGCCGGCCTTGATGTCCGCGCCCGGCCCGTTCTCGACCTGGTCGCCCTGCCGCATGCCCTCGGGGGCGAGGATGTAGCGCTTCTCGCCGTCGGCGTAGTGCAGCAGCGCGATCCGCGAGGTCCGGTTCGGGTCGTACTCGATGTGCGCGACCTTGGCCGGCACGCCGTCCTTGTCGTTGCGGCGGAAGTCGATCAGCCGGTACGCGCGCTTGTGCCCGCCGCCCTGGTGCCGAGTGGTGATCCGGCCGTGGACGTTCCGGCCGCCGTGGCCGTGCAGCGGGCGCACCAGGGACTTCTCCGGCTCACTGCGCGTGATCTCGGAGAAGTCGGCGCCGCTGGCCCCACGCCTGCCGGGGGTCGTCGGCTTGTACTTGCGGATGCCCATGTGCTCAAGCTCCTATGGATCGCCCGGCTAGCTGACCGGACCACCGAAGATGTCGATCCGCTCGCCGGCGGCGAGGCTGACGATGGCGCGCTTGGTGTCCGGCCGCTTGCCCCAGCCGGCCCTGGTCCGGCGGCGCTTGCCCGGACGGTTGAGCGTGTTCACGCCCGTGACCTTCACGTTGAACACGGCCTCGACGGCCTGCCGGATCTGGGTCTTGTTCGACCCTGGCGGCACGATGAAGGTGTACTTGCCGTCGTCGGCCAGCCGGTAGCTCTTCTCCGAGATGACCGGCCGGATCAGGATGTCCCGCGGGTTCGAGGACCTGGTCACGCCTGTCCGCCTTCCTGATCCGCGGCCTTGGTGTCAGCCGTCTGCTGCCCGGCCTTTGGCTGCCCGGCCGTCTGCTGCCCAGTGCCCTGGCCCGTGGATCGGGCCACGAAGCTGTCCAGCGCCGCCTGGGTGAAGACCACGTGGTCGCTGACCAGCACGTCGTAGGTGTTCAGCTGGCCCTCGTCGAGCAGGTGGACGCCCGCCGCGTTGCGCAGGCTCAGCCAGGTCACCTGGTCGGTGACGCTCGCGACCACCAGCACCGGCGCCGTGCCGGCCGGCCGGCCGGTCACCGCGGCCAGCGCGGCCACGGCCTGCTTGGTCCTGGGCGTGTCGCCCTCGACCAGGCTGGCTACCACGTGCACGCGGCCGTGCCGGGCCCGGTCCGACAGGGCGCCGCGCAGCGCGGCGGCCTTCATCTTCTTGGGCGTCCGCTGGGCGTACGAGCGCGGCTGCGGGCCGTGCACCACGCCGCCGCCGGTGAACTGCGGCGCGCGGATCGAGCCCTGGCGGGCCCGGCCGGTGCCCTTCTGCCGGTACGGCTTCTTGCCGCCGCCGCGGACCATGCCGCGGGTCTTGGTCGCGTGCGTGCCCTGCCGGGCCGCCGCCTCCTGGGCCACGACCACCTGGTGCATCAGCGGCACGTTGACCTTCGCGTCGAAGATCTCGGCCGGCAGCTGGGGCGTGCCGCTGGTCTTCGCCGGGCTCATTTCGCCTCACTCTTCGGGGCCAGCCCGCCGGGGGCGAGCGGGGTCTTGACGGCGGTGCGGACCAGGACCAGGCCGCCCGCCGGGCCGGGGACCGCGCCCTTGATGAGCAGCAGCCCACGGTCGGCGTCCACGCCGTGCAGGGTCAGGTTGGGGGCCGTGGTCCGCACGCCGCCCATCCGGCCGGCCATCCGCGTGCCCTTGAACACCCGGCCCGGGTAGGCGCAGCCGCCGATGGCGCCGGGGGCGCGGTGCTTGCGCTTGGTGCCGTGGGAGGAGGACAGGCCGCGGAAGCCGTGCCGCTTGACGGGGCCCGCGAAGCCCTTGCCCTTGCTCGTGGCGGTGACGTCGACGAGCTGGCCCGCCTCGAACGTCTGCGCGCTGACCTCCTGGCCGAGGGTGTACTCGGCGGCGTCATCGGTGCGCAGCTCGACCAGGTACCGTCGCGGCGTCACGCCGGCCTTGGCGAAATGACCAGCGCGCGGCTTATTCACCTTCCGCGGGTCGATCTCGCCGTAGCCAAGCTGCACGGCGGCGTAGCCGTCAGCGTCTGGCGTCCGCACCGCGGTGACGACGCAGGGTCCGGCTGCGACCACGGTGACGGGCACGATCCTCCCGCCATCGTCGAAGACCTGGGTCATGCCGAGCTTGGTGCCCAGGACCCCCTTGATCTGCTTGGTCATCTCGGTGCGTCCCTCTACAGCTTGATCTCGATGTCGACGCCCGCGGGCAGGTCGAGCCGCATCAGTGAGTCGACGGTCTTCGGCGTCGGGTCGATGATGTCGATGAGCCGCTTGTGCGTGCGCATCTCGAAGTGCTCCCGCGAGTCCTTGTACTTGTGCGGCGAGCGGATCACGCAGTACACGTTCTTCTCCGTCGGCAAAGGCACCGGGCCGGCGACCTTCGCCCCGGTCCGCGCCACCGTGTCGACGATCTTCCGGGCCGAGTTGTCAATGACCTCATGGTCATAGGCCTTGAGCCGGATGCGGATCTTCTGTCCCGCCATGGGCTTTGCTGTCCTAACGCTCCGTTGCCCGGAAAACCCGGGGCCTGCCGCTACCTGGTGCAGGGCGACTGGCCCCGCTGCTCTCTTCTCTGACGCCGTGCTCGGCCTGACGGCCGGATCTGGCTGGTCGCATGACTCACTGAAGCCCGGGGGCCAGGCGAGCCTGGCCCCCGGAACCGCAGCTACTTGAGGATCTTGGTAACCCGGCCCGCGCCCACGGTCCGGCCGCCCTCGCGGATTGCGAAGCGCAGGCCCTCCTCCATGGCGATGGGCTGAATCAGGTCGACCTTCATCTCGGTGTTGTCGCCCGGCAGCACCATCTCGGTGCCCTCGGGCAGGCTCACGACCCCGGTCACGTCCGTGGTACGGAAGTAGAACTGCGGCCGGTAGTTGTTGAAGAACGGCGTGTGCCGTCCGCCCTCGTCCTTGGACAGGATGTAGACCTGGGCCTCGAACTCGGTGTGCGGGGTGTTGGTGCCCGGCTTGATGATGACCTGGCCGCGCTCCACGTCCTCGCGCTTGGTGCCGCGCAGGAGCAGGCCCGCGTTGTCGCCGGCCTGGCCCTCGTCGAGGATCTTGTGGAACATCTCGACGCCCGTGACCGTGGTCTTGGACGACTTTTCCTTGATGCCGATGATCTCGATTTCCTCGCCGGTGTGGATCACGCCGCGCTCGATCCGGCCGGTCACCACGGTGCCGCGGCCGGTGATCGAGAACACGTCCTCGACCGGCATCAGGAACGGCCGCTCAACATCGCGAACCGGCTCGGGGATGTTGTCATCGCACGCCGTCATCAGCTCGGCGACCTTCTCGCCCCACTCAGCGTCGCCGTCCAGCGCCTTCAGCGCGGAGACCCGGATGACCGGGACGTCGTCGCCGGGGAACTCATAGGTGCTGAGCAGCTCCCGGACCTCGAGCTCGACCAGCTCGAGGATCTCCTCGTCATCCACCATGTCGGCCTTGTTCAGCGCGACGACGATGTACGGCACGCCGACCTGGCGCGCGAGCAGCACGTGCTCGCGGGTCTGCGGCATCGGGCCGTCGGTCGCGGCGACGACCAGGATCGCGCCGTCCATCTGGGCGGCACCGGTGATCATGTTCTTGATGTAGTCCGCGTGACCCGGGCAGTCGACGTGCGCGTAGTGGCGCTTGTCGGTCTGGTACTCGACGTGGGAGATGGAGATCGTGATGCCGCGCTCCTTCTCCTCCTTGGCGTTGTCGATCTGGTCGAACGGCGTGAAGGGGTTCACGTCGGGATACTTGTCGTGCAGCACCCGGGTGATCGCCGCGGTCAGGGTCGTCTTGCCGTGGTCGATATGACCGATGGTGCCGATGTTGACGTGCGGCTTGGTCCGCTCGAACTTGGCCTTCGCCACTGGTCTCTCCTCGTTGCGATCGTTTCCCCACCGCGGTGGGGCCAGGCGCTCCCGCGCGCTGCTTGGTTCTGTCGTCCTGACTTATGGTCTATTTGCCGTTACTCGCCGCGCGCCTTGGCGATGATCTCCTTGGCGATGTTCGGCGGGACTTCGGCGTATGAGTCGAACTGCATGCTGTAATCCGCCCGGCCCTGGGTCCGGCTGCGCAGGTCACCCACGTAGCCGAACATCTCCGAGAGCGGGACGGTGGAGCGGACTACCCGCCCCCCGGACCGCTCCTCCATGGCCTGGATGTGGCCCCGGCGGCTGTTCAGGTCGCCGATGACCTCACCCATGTAGTCATCGGGCGTCCTGACCTCGACCGACATGACCGGCTCCAGCAGGACCGGGTTGGCCAGCGCGGCGGCCTTCTTGAAGGCCATCGAGCCGGCGATCTTGAAGGCGAGCTCGGAGGAGTCCACCTCGTGGTAGGCACCGTCGGTCAGGGTCACCTTCACGTCCACCATCGGGTACCCGGCGAGCACCCCGAACTCGGCCGCCTCCTGGCAGCCCGCGTCCACCGACGGGATGTACTCCCGCGGGACCCGGCCGCCACGGACCTTGTTCTCGAACTCGTAGCCGCCGCCGTCGCCGCCGGTCGGCTCCAGGTTGATGATCACCCGCGCGAACTGGCCGGCGCCGCCGGTCTGCTTCTTGTGGGTGTACTCGACCTTCTCGGCAAGCTTGCGGACGGTCTCCCGGTAGGCCACCTGCGGCCGGCCGATGTTGGCCTCGACCTTGAACTCCCGGCGCATCCGCTCGACCAGCACCTCCAGGTGCAGCTCGCCCATGCCGGAGATGATCGTCTGGCCGGTCTCCTCGTCGCCCCGGACCTGGAACGTCGGGTCCTCCTCGGCGAGCCGCTGAATCGCGATGCCCAGCTTGTCCTGGTCGCCCTTGGTCTTGGGCTCGATGGCGACGTTGATCACCGGCGCGGGGAAGGTCATCGACTCCAGGATCACCTGCTGGCCCTGGTCGGACAGCGTGTCCCCGGTGGTGGTGTCCTTCAGGCCCATCACCGCGACGATCTGGCCGGCCACCGCGGTCGGCCGCTCCTCGCGCTTGTTGGCGTGCATCTGGTAGATCTTGCCGATCCGCTCCCGGCGGCCCTTGGTCGAGTTCAGCACCTGCGTGCCGGTCTCCAGGGTGCCGGAGTAGATCCGGATGTAAGTCAGCTTGCCGAGGTGCTGGTCCGACATGATCTTGAACGCCAGCGCGGCGAACGGCTCGCTGGTGTCAGCGTGCCGCTCGATCACGACCTCCTCGTCGTTCACCGCGTGGCCCTTGATGGCCGGAACGTCGAGGGGGCTGGGCAGGAAGTCCACGATGGCGTCCAGCATCGGCTGCACGCCCTTGTTCTTGAACGCGCTGCCGCACAGGACGGGCGTGATGCCACCGGAGATGGTGCCCCGGCGGATCGCGGCGACGAGCTGCTTCTCGTCGGGCTCGGTGCCCTCGAGGTACAGCTCCATCATCTCCTCGTCGTTCTCGGAGATGGTCTCGACCAGCTTGTCGCGCCACTCGCGGGCGGCCTCGAGGTAGTCGGCCGGGATGTCGACGACGTCGTACTTGTCGCCCTTGCCCTCGGTCTGCCAGATCAGCGCCCGCATGCGGATCAGGTCGATGATGCCGCGGAAGTCGCTCTCCACGCCCCAGGGGAGCTGGATGACCAGCGGGGTCGCGCCCAGCCGGTCGGAGATCATCTCGACGCAGCGGTGGAACTCCGCGCCGACCCGGTCCATCTTGTTCACGAAGCAGATCCGCGGCACGCCGTAGCGGTCGGCCTGCCTCCAGACGGTCTCGGACTGCGGCTCGACGCCGGCCACGCCGTCGAAGACCGCGACCGCGCCGTCAAGCACCCGCAGCGACCGCTCCACCTCGACGGTGAAGTCGACGTGGCCGGGCGTGTCGATGATGTTGATGGTGTGGTCGCGCCAGCTGGGAGTCGTCGCGGCGGAGGTGATGGTAATGCCGCGCTCCTGCTCCTGCTCCATCCAGTCCATCGTGGCGGCGCCCTCGTGGACCTCACCGATCTTGTAGTTGATGCCGGTGTAGAACAGGATCCGCTCGGTGGTCGTGGTTTTGCCCGCGTCGATATGCGCCATGATGCCGATGTTCCGGACATTGGCGAGTTCGGTCGCGGTCTGTGTGGCGGCCACTTGCTTAGATCCTCGATCCTTCGTGTGGTGTTTCGCTTGTGCTAGTTACCAGCGGTAGTGCGCGAAGGCCTTGTTGGACTCCGCCATCTTGTGCGTGTCCTCGCGGCGCTTCACGCTGGCCCCGAGGCCGTTGCTGGCATCGAGCAGCTCGTTCATGAGCCGCTCGGTCATGGTCTTCTCGCGGCGCTGGCGGCTGTAGGTGATCAGCCAGCGCAGCGCCAGGGTGGTGCTCCGGGAGGCTCGCACCTCTACGGGCACCTGGTAGGTGGCACCGCCGACCCGGCGGCTGCGCACCTCCAGGGTCGGCTTGACGTTGTCCAGGGCACGCTTGAGCGTGACCACCGGGTCGTTGCCGCTCTTGTCCCGGCAGCCCTCGAGCGCGCCGTAGACGATGCGCTCGGCCAGCGAGCGCTTGCCGCTCACCAGCACCTTGTTCACCAGCGCGGTGACCAGGGGGGAGCCGTATACCGGATCGGTGACCAGCGGGCGCTTGGTCGCGGGGCCCTTGCGCGGCATGTCAGCTCTTCTCCTTCTTCGCGCCGTAGCGGCTGCGTGCCTGCTTACGGTTGCGGACGCCCTGGGTGTCCAGGGAGCCGCGGATGACCTTGTAGCGCACGCCGGGCAGGTCACGCACCCGTCCGCCGCGCACCAGCACGATGGAGTGCTCCTGGAGGTTGTGTCCCACGCCGGGGATGTAGGCGGTGACCTCGATCTGGCTGGTCAGCCGGACCCTGGCCACCTTGCGCAGCGCCGAGTTCGGCTTCTTGGGCGTGGTTGTGTAGACACGGGTGCACACCCCGCGGCGCTGAGGGCTCCCCTTCAGCGCGGGCGTCTTGTCCTTGGCTACCTTGTCCTGCCGCCCTTTGCGGACCAGCTGCTGGATCGTGGGCACCGCGTCTCCGTCTTCCTTCGCCGCGCCAAGAGGCGCGAGTGTTTTCCTAGCCTGATGATCTCGTGGCCTAGCGGCCTGACCTGCTTGTTTCACTCCCTGCCGGTACCCCCGCGCTCGGGCGTGTCGGCCGCACCAGATTTCGGCGCGGGCCCGTCACCGAGCCCCGGGATAACTGAGAGGGAAGTCTCTGCCCGCCCGGCCCATGCGCCTCCCCGGTGCCGCAGCCAGACACCGTGGTGTTTGGAGCACAGCGGCCGGAGGACGGAGGTTACACAGGCGTGCACGTACCCGTGAGGTACGGGCACGGAGGACTAGGTTACCCAATCCGCGACGCACAGGCAAAGCGGGCCGGGCACCACGTCCTCAGCTGCTGTTCAGTTTAGCCGATACCGGCGGCCGACTCGCACCAGTTCTGCAGGTGCGGCCCAGGCTGGCCCAGCTATCCGAAGTGATAACAATTCGAGATTGCCCAGTTATATTCCCGCGAGTACAACAACGCCCCCCGTCCCGCGGCGACTGCGGGACGGGGGGCGAGCCGGAACGATGTCAGAGCCCGCAGGCCTGGGCAACGGCCTGGGCGGCCGCCTCACGGTTGGCCGCGGCCGGGTACCCCGGGCGCTCGAAGTCGTTCATGTAGATGTCGGCGGCCGCGGTGGCGCTGCCGGCCGCGTTCAGCACGGTGACATCCTGGGGGAACTGGTCGTTGAACGTCAGTACCCCGGCCAGCTGCGTCTGCAGGTCGGCGGCCACGTCACCGGTGACATACCCGTGCGGCAGCGGCGTCCAGCCGATCAGCCCGCCCGCGTCCCCGGCCGCGGCCTCCGGGTTCCCGCGCGATTCCTGGTACATGTTCCCGGCGATGCCCGCAGCGGCCACGCCGGTGTAGCCGTGCTCGGTCAGGAAAGCCATGATGGCCGGGTAGTTCTCCGGGAGCATCGGCCCGCTGGCGCCGGAGCAGTGGACGCCGGGCTTGCCGGCCGTCTTGCGGACGATCGTGCCGGTGCTGGCCGAGGGAGCGGCCGCGGGCTGCGCCTCGGCGCTGAGGCGGGGGTGGTGATGGTGCGCGCGGTGCGGGGGGCGGTAGGCCGCCTTGAGCTTGGCCAGGTCACTGAAGCCGGAGCTCTGCAGCTGATCGGCGGCGAGAGCGCTGGCCGCGGCCTGCGGTCCGGTGGCCGGCTGGGGGCGGTGATGCACATGCGGCGCGGCCGCCAGGGCCCCGACCACCGCGACCGCCGGGGCGGCCAGGCCGGCCCGCTTGGCGACCTTCTGAACCTGCGAGGGGGCCGTATGCCGGCCCTTACGGAAAAATTTGCGTTTCCTGCCGTGTGCGGGTAATGATCTCACGAACCTGCCTTAGGCCGGAGCGGCGCCCAGCTACTCAGCAAACCGCGCCTCTCGCCGGGCCTGACACCTTTCCTCGGGGCAGCATGGCAGGCCAGGCGCGTGGTTGCACGTAAATCAGTGCTATAGAAGAGGCCGGCTTTTTGCGTTGAGAAAACTCCGCAGCGGGCTCGCTGTCCGTGATAGAGGCCGTTTATCCCCGGCCTTTTCGCCGTTAATCGGTCATTGCCCCGGGCCTGGAAAAGCGACGGGCGCGGCGCCCCCCGGAGAGGTGCGCCGCGCCCGCAGTCGCTTCGAGCCGCCTGGCCGCAGGAGCCAGTTACCGGTTATAAGCGCCGAAGTCGTACTCCTCCAGCGGGATGGCCTCACCCGAGGTCTGCCCGAAGGAGTAGTCGACCGGGGCCTCGTAGGCGGTCGGCGGGTAGACCGCCGACCGGGCGTCCTCCGTCGGCTCCACGCGCAGGCTCCGGTAGCGCTGCATGCCGGTGCCGGCCGGGATCAGCTTGCCGATGATGACGTTCTCCTTCAGGCCGACCAGCGAGTCCGACCGGGCGTGGATCGCCGCGTCGGTGAGCACTCGCGTGGTCTCCTGGAAGGAAGCCGCCGACAGCCACGACTCGGTGGCCAGCGAGGCCTTCGTGATGCCCATCAGCACCGGGCGGCCTGCCGCTGACGTGCCGCCAGCCTCGACCACCGCGCGGTTGACCTCCTCGAACTTCGTCCGCTCGACCAGCTCGCCGGGCAGCAGATCGGTGTCGCCTGCCTCCAGGACATTCACCCGCTTGAGCATCTGGCGGATGATGATCTCGATGTGCTTGTCGTGGATCGACACGCCCTGAGACCGGTACACCTCCTGGACCTCCTGCACCAGGTGCAGCTGCACCTCGCGCGAGCCCAGGATCCGCAGGACCTCCATCGGGTTGACCGCGCCGGCGATCAGCTGCTGGCCGACCTTGACGTGGTCGCCGTCGGCCACCAGCAGCCGGGCCCGCATCGAGACCTGGTAGGCCATCTCCTCCGAGCCGTCGTCGGGCACGATCACGATCTTGCGCGACTTGTCCGGCTCCTCGAGCTTGACCCGGCCCTCGACCTCGCTGATCGGCGCCATGCCCTTGGGGACCCGGGCCTCGAACAGCTCCTGGATCCGGGGCAGGCCGTGGGTGATGTCCAGGCCCGCCACACCACCGGTGTGGAAGGTCCGCATCGTCAGCTGGGTACCGGGCTCGCCGATGGACTGGGCCGCGATGATGCCCACCGCCTCGCCCACGTCCACCCGCTTGCCCGTGGCCAGCGACCGGCCGTAGCACTTGGCGCAGACACCGACCTTGGCCTGGCAGACCAGCACGCTGTGGGTGCGCACCGACTCCACGCCGACGTCAACCGCGGCCTCGATGATGCCCTCGGTGATGTCCGAGCCCGCCGGGGCGATCAAGGTGCCGTCCGGCGCCTCGACGTCCTCCGCCAGGATCCGCCCGGTGCCGGTGTTCTCGATGTTCGGGAGCTTGTGGACGGTGCCGTCCGTGCCCTTCTCACCGAGCCGCATGGGCAGCGACCGGTCGGTGCCGCAGTCCTCCTCGCGGACGATCACGTCCTTGGCCACGTCCACCAGGCGCCGGGTGAGGTACCCGGAGTCGGCGGTGCGCAGCGCGGTGTCGGCCAGTCCCTTGCGGGCGCCGTGGGTCGAGATGAAGTACTCGACCACGGTCAGCCCCTCGCGGAAGCTGGAGGTGATCGGCCGCGGGATCGTCTCGCCCTTGGGGTTGGAGACCAGGCCTCGCA
>JBOHCO010001237.1:0-1854 GCA_050698895.1 Streptosporangiaceae bacterium | reverse complement strand
ATGTGGTTCGCAGCACGTGCGTGCGCACTACCGCGCCGGCCTCCAGCAGGCCCGCCAGATCGGCCTGGTCCGGGCTCCGCGTGCGCGAGGCCACGGCCCAGGCCGCCTGACTGGAGTTCTCCGCCTGAACCGCCAGCAGCGACCCGACCACCTCACCCGCCGACACCGCATGCGGCCGGGCCAGGTGCTGAGAGCGCAGCCGCCAGCGCGAAATGTCCAGATCCCGCACCACGCCCCCTGTCCTCCCGGACACCCGGTCCCAGCAACCTAGCGGGCCGGGCCGACATCCCCGCCCCGCCGCGCAGGACGGCCCGGCGACGGCCGATCGGGATCCGCAGGATTCACGGGATTCACGGGATTCACGGGATGCAGCCGCTGCATCCGGCCCCGGGTGCCGTCGCGCTCGCTGACGACGAAGGCATCGCGGGGACTGTAGAACGGGCGGCCGGACGGCGTGTAGAACCGCCGGCGGTGTACTCGCCTGCAGCCGGGCAGTACACGAAGTTCGCATAGTCCTCACCGCCGGCGGGCACACCGGGCGGGAACGCCTCTACGCCGGGGATTGCCGGATCTTGCTGAGCGGCTAGGTTCGCCTGATGTAGAACGCCTGGTCCTGGTGCGCGGCGCTGGACGCGTAGCCGACGCCGACGCAGTGCCCGGCGGACGGGCAGGACAGCTGGCTGACCCCGGAGTCACCGCCCGGAGACACGCTGCCGATGCCTGGCATCTCGGTGACCGGCCCCCAGTGCCCGCCCGACTCGGTGATGACGAAGGCGAATTCACGGAAGGCTGCGTTCTCGTAGTAGCCGCCCGCCGAGCAGTTGCCAGCTGAGCTGCACGAGAGCGAGTAGATCTGGGTGCTCGAGCCCTTGTTGTGGCTGATGATGCCCGGCAGGGCGGTGGCCTTGCCCCAGCTGCCCTTGCGCTCGGTGATCAGGAACAGCTGCAGGTGATTGGTAGTCGCCTGGTAGAAGCCGCCGGCCGAGCAGTTGCCCTCCGACGGGCACGACATCGTCGTCACCTGGGCGCCCCCGCCGACATTCAGCGCGCCGGTGCCGCGAGCCTCCGCCGCCTTGTTCCAGTGACCGCCGGTCTGCGCGGCCAGGAAGGCCTGCGAGTGGCCGGCCGTGTCGCGATAGGAGCCGCCGACTGCGCAGTTGCCCGGCGAGGCGCAGGCCATCGCCACCGGCAAGGCCGAGCCGCCCGTGTTGAGGGGGGCCAGGCCGGGCGCCTGGATGGCGTTGCCCCAGTGCCCGTTCTTCTCGCTGACGACAAAGGCGGACGTCGTGGTGGTGCTGGGGCGGTAAGACCCGGCCGCCGAGCAGTTACCAGCCTTCCGGCACGAGATGACGGTCAGCTGGGCGCGCCCGCCGGCATTCAGCGTCGCGGTGCCCGGTACCTGCGCCGCCTTAGCCCAGCGCCCCTTGCTCAGCGTCGCCAGGAACGCCTGGGTCACCCCGGAGCCGTCCAGGTAGCTGCCACCGACCACGCAGTTGCCCGGCGGGGCACAGGACACCGCCTGGACGGAGGCGAAGCCGCCGGCATTGAGCGCGCTCAGACCGGGGAGGTTCTCGGCCTTGCCCCAGTGCCAGCCCTTCTGGACGGCGACGTACGCGACTTGGCCCGCGCTGCCGAGGTACGTGCCCGCGGCCACGCAGTTGCCGGGCGACGCACAGGAGACCCCGGCCAGCTCACCGTCGCCCTTGGTGTTGAGCGCGCCCAGGCCCGGCACTGCCTCGGCGTTGCCCCAGCGGCCACTACGCTCGCTGATCACGAAAATCTGGCCGGCGCTGCCCTGGAAATAGCCGCCGCCGGCCGTGCAGTTCCCGGTCGACGGGCAGGACACCGAGATGC
>JBOHCO010001236.1:0-2148 GCA_050698895.1 Streptosporangiaceae bacterium | reverse complement strand
GAAGTCCGCGAAGACCGCCCCCTTGGCGTTCTCTGTCCGGCAGTGCCGGACATTGGCCAGCAGCGAGACCTTCCAGTCCAGGTAGGCCTCCTGCTTAGCGCCGTGGCCCATACGGAAGCGTGCGCTGTGGTCATCCTGCCGGGCAGGCTTTGACAGGTTGCCGTCCCCCATGAGGCTTCCAAGGATCAGCTGCCGCTGCGACGGGCTGAGGAAATAGGGCTGAGCCAGCATGACCCGATCGCCCACGACTATCTCGCCGGCCTCACGCCATCCGCCAGGAGTACGCACGAGGTGGTTGCGGGTGAGGTCCATGATCGCCCGACCGTGGCCTGAGCCTCCACCGGACCGCTCAACAGTGAAGTGCAGGAACTCGTCCGTCTTACCGTTGTCGAACCAGTTGACGACCTTCTTGGGCACGACCTGGCCGAGATCCGGATCGTAGGAGAGAACCTCGACCTGCATCTTCTGGTCAACGATCTTCCCGATTCGCTCACGGGTACCGTCGGCGAGAGTGACGTATGTGCTCCAGGATGCGCAGCCGAACATTACTCCGATCTTCTCGCGGAGCTGGTTGATGAAGATGGCGGTGGTCTTGGTGTTGCTCAGCGCGCCGGCCAGCTTGCGCAGGGCCTGGGACATCAGCCGGGCCTGGAGGCCGACGTGGCTGTCGCCCATCTCGCCCTCGATCTCCGCGCGCGGGACCAGGGCCGCCACCGAGTCGATGACGATGACGTCGATGGCGCCGGACCGGACCAGCATGTCGGCGATCTCCAGCGCCTGCTCGCCGGTGTCGGGCTGGGAGACCAGCAGCGCGTCGGTGTTCACGCCGAGCTTGTTGGCGTAGTTGGGGTCGAGCGCGTGCTCCACGTCGATGAAGGCGGCGATGCCGCCGGCCTTCTGGGCGTTAGCCACGGCGTGCAGGGCCAGGGTCGTCTTGCCGGAGGACTCCGGGCCGTAGATCTCCACGATCCGGCCGCGGGGGTAGCCGCCGATGCCGAGCGCGGCGTCCAGGGCGATGGAGCCGCTCGGGATCACCTCGATCGGGGCGCGGGTCTCCTCGCCGAGCCGCATGACGGCGCCCCGGCCGAACTGACGCTCGATCTGCGCGAGCGCGGTCTCCAGGGACTTCTCCCTGTCGCCGCCGCCACCACCCCTGGTGCTCGCCTTATCGCTGGGTGCCATGTGAACTCCCGTCGGAATCGAGGGACTCCGCTGAGCCCCTCGCAGCGTGTGCTATCCGCACTGCCAGGCCATGTCATCTGCTTGCGGCGGAGACGCTACGCGCACCCACCGACAGTTCCGCGCTGCCGGGCTTCCGCGCCCTGAACCCGGTGCGCTGGACCCTGCTGGACCCCGTGCACCCGGGCCTCAGGTGCTGACACGGCCGCCGGCGTCCCCCACTGTAACGAACAACTGTTCGACCATGAGAGCGACACGCCGGAGTTGGCCGAAATTGCCGCGCCGCCCGCGCCGCCCGCGCCGTCAGCGCTTCTGCTCGGCGATGTGGAAGGCGTCACAGACGGCCCGCCAGACGACCTTGGCGTCCTCGCCGTCGGCCAGCGCCTGGTTCACGGTCCGGCTGCCGAGCGAGCCGATCACATAGTCCTGGGCCACGCTCGCGGCGTAGGCCTCGCCGAACTGCTCGCGCATCCGTTCCCAGAATTCCGTCTGCCGCACCCGCGCCACGTTACCCGTCCGCGATGCCTGCGCCGCCCGCGCCGGCCGCGCCGCCCACCCGTCCGCACGCCGTCCCTGACCAGGCCGCTGCCGGGGCCAGGTAGTGTTTCGAGACAGAAATATGTTCTTGCCCTGCCACCGGGACCGGATGTTACTGTCTCAGTGGAGGACAAGACTTAGAGCGCAACGCCGCGCCCGCCAAGAGCAGCGTCTAGCCCGCGGGGCCGCAAGCCCCGGTCGCGTCTAAACCCCGGAGGCACCACAGTGACACGCCCGGCTCACAGCCCCGGCGAGTGGCTGGTTTCCCGGCGTCACGTTGACCTCCTGCGCGTTTCCAGCGCCATGTGTCGTTCTTTCTGCTGATCCGTTCCTAGCGGATTTCCTGCCCCCTTTCCCCGCGTGGCCGGGTTACCCCCGGCGCGACACGATGACTCCTGTCCGCACGCCAGCAGAAGAAGGATGCC
This sequence comes from Streptosporangiaceae bacterium, assembly GCA_050698895.1. Lineage (GTDB taxonomy): Bacteria > Actinomycetota > Actinomycetes > Streptosporangiales > Streptosporangiaceae > DASUBV01. Next base: position 7 of record JBOHCO010001236.1, on the reverse strand, counting down.
TGCATGC
>JBOHCO010001235.1:0-1367 GCA_050698895.1 Streptosporangiaceae bacterium | reverse complement strand
TTGTAACCGCGCAACGGCCGTTCTGTGACGCACACTTATCCCCATGAGCGTTACGGCTGCGCCCCCCCGTGCCGATCAGGTAGCAGATCTCATCGCTCAGGCGCGAGAACGCGGGACGATCGCCATGTCCGAGCTGGCCGCCGCGTTCGAGCGCCATGAGTTCACCCAGCGGGCCGTGGACGAGGTGCTCAAGCTCCTCGCCGACGAGGGCGTGGAGGTGATCGAGGCGCCGCCGGAGGAGGCCGAGGAGGTCCGCCCGGTCGGCGACGACAGCGCCCGGCGGGCCGCCACCGGCGACCTGGTGCGCATCTACCTCCGGGAGATCGGCCGGGTGCCGCTGCTGACCGCCCAGGACGAGGTGGAGCTGGCCAAGGCCATCGAGGCCGGGCTGTTCGCCGAGGAGAAGCTGCAGCGCGGGTTCCCGGCCAGTAACGGGCACGGCGTCCTGATGGGCGAGCTCTCCCTGGTCGCCGCCGACGGCCTGCGGGCCAAGCAACGGCTGATCGAGGCCAACCTGCGGCTCGTGGTGTCCATCGCCAAGCGCTACATCGGCCGCGGCCTGGTCTTCCTGGACCTGATCCAGGAGGGCAACCTCGGGCTCATCCGGGCCGTGGAGAAGTTCGACTACACCAAGGGGTACAAGTTCTCCACCTACGCCACGTGGTGGATCCGCCAGGCCATTACCAGGGCCATTGCCGACCAGGCCAGGACCATCCGGATCCCGGTGCACATGGTCGAGACAATTAACAAGATGGCGCGCATCCAGCGGCAGCTGCACCAGGACCTGGGCCGCGAGGCCACCCCGGGCGAGATCGCCGCCGAGATGGGGCTGCACCCCGACCGGGTGGCCGAGATCCAGCGCATCGCCCAGGAGCCGGTATCCCTCCAGTCGCCGATCGGCGAGGAGGACTCCGACCTCGGCGACTTCATCGAGGACGCGGACGCGGTCGTGCCGATGGAGGCGGCCGCGTTCATCATGCTGCAGGACCAGCTCGAGCGGGTGCTCGACAACCTGTCAATCCGCGAGCAGCGGATCATCCAGCTGCGCTTCGGGCTGACCGACGGCCATCCGCGCACCCTGGAGGAGGTCGGCCGGGAGTTCGGCGTGACCCGCGAGCGCATCCGGCAGATCGAGTCCAAGACCCTGGCCAAGCTGCGCCACCCCAGCCGGGCGCAGATGCTCAAGGAATACCTGGCCTGAGCCCGGCCGGCCGCCAGGCGGCGGTGGCCGACCGGCGCCCGGCGACAGTCTGTTAAGGCTAATTCTTGCCCTGGCTCAGGGTGGTGTAGCCGCTGCTCTCGTGGCTCCCGTGGCCGTTGTGCTTGCGCCCCGGCACCCGCTCGCGAACCCCGTCGCTGATCTTGGT
>JBOHCO010001234.1:0-6678 GCA_050698895.1 Streptosporangiaceae bacterium | reverse complement strand
CTGAGCGGAGCGGACCGGGCTAGCGGCTGGGGTCGGGCTCGAGGCCGTCGGGCAGCGCGAAGCGGCGCTCGCACCAGCGGCGCAGGCGCGGGTCGAGTGACGTCCTGAGCACCGGCCAGTCCTCGCGCAGCAGCGCCGCGTTCAGGAACCGCTTGACGTCGTTGCGCTGGCCCTGGGTCAGCACGATGCCGTACATGCTGCGCCGGGTGGCGTCGTCGGTGACGTCGAACTCGCGCATGCCGGGCCACGACAGGTGCCGGGGCAGCACGATGACTCCCCTGGCCGGCCCGCGCAGGTCCTCGAGGCGGTCGGGCAGCCGGCCTCCGTGCCCGAGCTTGCCCGAGAGCAGATCAGCTAGAGACATGCCCCCGATTATCGCCGGCGGCCCGGCCAGGGCCGCGCAGTGACGCGCGCAGGCCAGGGCGGCCAGCGGGACGCTGACCGGGGCGCTGGCCGGCGGCCGGGCCGGGCGACCGCGGCCTGTTGGGGAGCCAATTTGGTTTGCGGGCGCGGACGCGAGCCCGCCATCATCGGGTGATGGACGTGCTGGCCCGCCCGGCCGAGGAGCTGACTCACGGCGACGTCACGCTGCGCCGCTGGCGCCGCGACGATGCCGAGCTGGCCTTCGCGCTGGTCACCGATTCGCTGGACCACCTGCGGCCGTGGATGAGCTGGGCGGCGGAGTACTCGCCCGAGGCGGCGCAGGAGTACCTGCTCAGCTGTGAGCGGGAGTGGGAGGCGGGCGCGGCCTTCAACTACCTGATCAGCGAGCACGGCGAGCCGTGCGGCAGCGCGGGTCTGATGGCCCGGATCGGCCCCGGCGGCCTGGAGATCGGCTACTGGGTGGCCAGGGCCCGCACCGGCCGGGGCATCGCCACCGCGGCGGCGGCCGCGCTGACCGAGGCGGCGTTCGGGCTGCCGGGCATCGAGCGGACCGAGATCGTGCACGACCTGAACAACGCGGCCAGCGGCCAGGTGCCGCGCAAGCTGGGCTACGCCAGGACCGGGACGGCCGCGGGCCGGTTCCCGCGGGCGCCGGGCGAGTACGGCACCAGCGCGATCTGGCGTTTGGTGCGCCCGCCCGCTGGGCAAGGCACGCCGGCGCGGCGCTAGCATCACTGGTATGTCCAGCGCTGCGCCGAGATCGCGATGGCGGTTCGTGATCACCCCCAGGTGGCTCGCCTGGCACGCGTTCACGGTGGCGGCCGTCTGGGGCATGCTGTGGCTGGGCGACTGGCAGTTCAACCGCGCGGAGTCCGGTAACGCCCTGAGCTGGGCCTATACGTTCGAGTGGCCGGTTTTCGCGGCGTTCGGCATCGTGTTCTGGGTCAAGACGATCATCGATGAGGGCAAGCCCGGGCAGGCGGCGGCTGCGGGCGGCGAGGAAGCGGAGTCGACGGCCGGGTCCGCGGCCGAGGCCGCCACGGCCGGGCTGCCGGCGCGGCGGCACGTGCCGGGCGGCAGCGGCCCGGACGGCAGTGGCCCGGACGGCAGTGCCGACGACGAGGACGACGGCGACAGCACGGAGCTAGACGAGTACAACGCCTACCTGGCCCGGCTGCACAAGCAGGTGCAGGGTCACGGCCGGTGGCACGGGCTGCGCTAGCCCCGCGCGCCCGGCGCTGCGCCCGAAACAGGAGAAGCAGGAGAAGGAGGTCCCGGTGCGTCCAGACGCGCTCGCGCTGGTGGTGCGTGCCTACCGGGTGATGGCCTACGTCACCGGCACGGTGCTGATCGTGCTGTGCTTCGTGGGCATCCCGCTCCAGGTCTTCGCGAACAACCTGGTCATCGTCAAGTACGTCGGGACCGCGCACGGCATCCTGTACATCATCTACGTGCTCGTCGCGTTCGTCATGAGCCGCATGGTGCGCATTCCCATCGCCAGCTGGCGGACGATCATCGTGCTGCTGGCCGGGACGATCCCGATCCTGACGTTCGTAGTCGAGCGCTGGGTCACCCGCACCTACATCAACCCGGCCCTGGCCGCCGCCGGGGTTACCCCGCGTGAGCACCCAGTACTTCGCTGAGCAGCCGGAGGCCCCGCACCGGCCCGGCCTGGTCCACGTGGTGCTGCCCGACGTGCACCTGGCCCTGCAGACCGACGCCGGGGTGTTCTCGCCCGGCCGCCTCGACCCCGGCAGCCGGCTGCTGCTCGAGACCGCTCCGCCGCCGCCCGCGACCGGGGACCTGCTCGACCTGGGCTGCGGATACGGGCCGCTGGCCCTGGTGCTGGCCAGCCGGGCCCCCGGGGCCAGCGTGTGGGCCGCGGACGTGAACCGCCGGGCGCTCCGGCTCTGTTCCATTAACAAGGGCGCCGCCGGGCTGGCCAACGTCCGCTGCGTGGCCCCCGATGACCCGGATCTGCCGCGCCGCTTCGGGCTGATCTGGTCCAACCCGCCGATCCGGATCGGCAAGGCGGCCCTGCACGAGCTGCTGTCTGCCTGGCTGGCCCGGCTGGCCGACGGCGGCGAGGCGTTCCTGGTCGTGCAGCGCAACCTGGGCTCGGACTCGCTCCAGCGCTGGCTGACCGACGCGGGCTGGGCGGCGGACCGGTTCGCGGCCCGGGCGGGCTACCGGGTGCTGCGGGTGACCAGGGAGGCGGGCACGTGACCACGACGGAGACCGGGCGGCGGCAGCTCGGGTCGACCGACGTCAAGCGGCTGAACCGGTCCTGGCGCCGGCGCACCGGGGCCCGGGTCGGGCTGCTGCTGGAGTCGGTGGGCCAGCCGTTCAACGTGGGCTCGATCATCCGGACCGCGGCCGTGTTCGGCGTCGACCAGCTGTGGCTGTGCGGGGCCAGCGCCACCCCCGAGCACCCCTCGGCGCGCAAGACCGCCCTGGGCACCGACCGTTACCTGCCCTGGGAGCAGCTGCCCGACGGCCGGGCCGGGGTGGCCGCGGCCCGGGCCGCGGGCCTGAGGGTCATCGCGGTGGAGCTGGCCAGCGGGGCGCTGCCGCTGCACGAGGCGCCGCTGGAGGGCGACATCTGCCTGGCCCTGGGCAACGAGGACCGGGGCTGCTCGGCGGCGCTGCTGGCCGCGGCGGACGCGGTGGCCTACATCCCGCAGGCGGGCAAGGTCGGCTCGCTGAACGTGGCCGCGGCCGCAGCCATCGCGCTGGCCGAGGCCCGGCGCCGGGAGTGGGCCGGCCCAGGCACGCCTGACACGCCTGAGGCCGGGCCGGACAGCGGGCCGGGCCTGGGGGAATGACCCGGCATACTGGTCCCGTGCCGTCTGGGTTCCTTGATCATCCGCGCCCGATCGCGTTCGCGCACCGCGGCGGGGCCTCGCACTTCGCGGAGAACTCCTGGCTGGCGTTCGAGCACGCGGTCAAGCTGGGCTACGCCTACCTGGAGACCGACGCGCACGCCACCGCCGACGGCCAGGTGGTGGCCTTCCACGACAAGACCCTGGACCGGGTGACCGACGCCGCCGGGCGGATCGCCGAGCTGCCCTACGAGCAGGTGGCCAGGGCCCGGATCGGCGGCGCCGAGCCGATCCCGCTGCTGGCCGACCTGCTCGGCGCCTGGCCGGACGTGCGGTTCAACGTCGACGTGAAGGACGCCCCGGTCATCGGGCCGCTGGCCGAGGTGATCCGGCGGACCGGGACCTGGGACCGGGTCTGCGTCACCTCGTTCTCCGGGCGGCGGCTGGGCGCCACCCGCCACGCCCTGGCCGGCCAGGCCCTGGCTCAGCCGGCGCTGGCCGGGCCGGTGTGCATGGCCACCGCGCCGCCGGGCATCGGCCTGATCCGGTACGGGGTGCCGGCCCGCGCGCTTGCCGGCCGCTTCGCCCGGCAGTACATCAGGTGCACGCAGATCCCTTACGGGCTGGCCACGCCCCGGTATGTCCGCCGGGCCCACGCGGCCGGGTTGCAGGTGCACGTGTGGACGGTCAACGACCCGAAGCTCATGGCGGCCATGCTCGACGCGGGCGTGGACGGGATCATGACCGACCAGATCGAGGCGCTGCGCGAGCTGATGATCAGCCGCGGCCAGTGGCGCCCCCGGGCCGCCTAGATACCACGAATTGCCCCGGCTGGCGCAGATCTGACTGGCCCAGGGGGTTGGAAACTCGGCTGGCCGGGAATCTTGTCCGGGAACTCACCGTTGGAGACAGGGACGGCTGGGCGCCTGAGAGGCAGTGGAACTTATGGCGGAACGCGCACTTCGCGGTACCAGACTCGGAGCTACGAGCTACGAGAACGACCGTAACACAGACCTGGCTCCGCGCCAGGAGGTTGCTTTCGAGTGCCCGAAGGGCCACAGATTCACGGTGCCCTTCTCCGCCGAGGCCGAGCTGCCCGCGAACTGGGAGTGCCGGGTCTGCGGCGCGACCGCCTTCACCGCCAGCGGCGACCTGCCCGCCCCGAAGAAGGCCAAGGCGCCGCGCAGTCACTGGGACATGCTCATGGAGCGCCGTACGCTCGCGGACCTGGAGGAAGTGCTGGCCGAGCGGCTGGCCATCATCCGCGGTGAGCGCGGGTCCGGGCACGCCGCCCAGCCGGCCCGGACGCACACGACGCGGCAGCGCAAGAGCGCCTAGGGCTGCCGCGAGCTACCTGGAGCTGCGGGGCCTGCCGCTGAGCCGCTGGCGCAGGCCCCACTGGGTTACCCGCCACAGCGCCTCGGCCACGATGGCGCGGCTCATCTTGCTCGCGCCGCGGGTCCGCTCGGTGAACGTGATCGGCACCTCGCGCACCTCGAGCCCGGCGCCGACGGTCCGCATCGTCAGGTCGATCTGGAAGCAGTAGCCCTGCGACTGGACCCCGGGCAGGTCGATGGCGCGCAGCGTGCCCGCCCGGTAGGCACGGTAGCCGCCGGTCGCGTCGTGCACGCCGATGCCGAGCATCAGCCGGGTGTAGGCGTTGCCGCCGCGGGACAGGATCTGGCGTGACTTCGGCCAGTTGACCACGACGCCGCCCGGTACCCAGCGGGACCCGACCACCAGGTCGGCGTCCTCCAGCGCGGCCAGCAGCCGCGGCAGGTCGGCCGGGTCGTGCGAGCCGTCGGCGTCCATCTCGACCAGCGTGCCGTAGCCGCGCTCCAGGGCCCACCCGAAGCCCGCGACGTAGGCCGCGCCGAGGCCGCCCTTGCCTGCCCGGTGCAGGACGCGAATATGGTCATCGCCGGCGGCCAGCTTGTCGGCCAGCTCGCCGGTCCCGTCCGGGCTGTTGTCATCCACGACGAGGATGTCGGCGGCGGGAACAGCGGCGCGTGCCCGCGTCACGATGTCCTCGAGATTGGCGAGTTCGTTGTAGGTGGGTATGACGACGGCCACGTGTCCGATCGGGCCGCGTTCGGGGCTGGTGAAGGTCACTGAGCCTGCCTCAGGCGTGTGTCGACGGGTAAGCCGGATCCATGCGTCACCAAACGTCCAGATCGGTGCGGCGGTTCCAACGGATCCACGAGAGATCCACGGGGCACCACAGTTCCATACTTCATGACAGGAAGAGGACCCGGGACACCCTTCGGACCGGATCGCGTCCCGCAGGTAACAGGATCGCTCTCCGTTGTCTACTGGGTACCCCGGGCCCCTCCTGGGTCCGACCCCCCGTCCAGCCTGGGCCTGAGCACCGCCCCCGTTCCTGCGCCTGGCGCGAGGCGGGCAGAACAGCACCCGGCTCTGGCACAGGCCGGCTGGCCCGGCTGACCGCCCTGACCGGCTGGCCCGGCGGCGGACTGGGCAGAAACTTACCGTCGATCGCGCCGCTGTCAACCCGTCTTACCAGGAACGATGCGCCTGACGGCGGCAGCATGACGGGCCTGTTGGGTGTTGTCCTCCGGCGATACGATTGAGGCTCCCGTAGTGTGTGGGGGCAGCATGACAGGGTTGTCATGGGTAGCCGGGCGATGCCCGGCTAGGGCCTGCGTGGGCCTGGCGCGCGGTCCGTGGTCCGCCCGTGACCCGGCCCTGTCCTGCGGCCCGGCGGCCGGCCCGGGCGCGGCGTTCGCGCTCGCCGGGGTGGCCCGGTGCGTCCTGGCCGGGCGGAAGCCATTTCCGGCCCTGAGCCCGGCCCGGCTCAGGTGCTGCGCCGCCGCAGCGCGCGGATTCAATTTCCGGCTGGAGGAGCGAGAATGACAGAAACTCCGGAGTCGCAGGTCTCTGAGGCTCAGATCGCGGTGCACTGGCGCGAGGAGGAGTACTACGAGCCGCCCGACGCGTTCGTCAGGCAGGCTAATGCGAACGACCCGGCCATCTTCGACCGGTTTACCGAGGACAAGTTCCCGGACTGCTTCAAGGAATACGCGGACCTGCTGACCTGGGATGAGCCCTGGCACACCACTCTGGACACCAGTAACCCGCCGTTCTGGAAGTGGTTTTCCGGCGGCAAGCTGAACGCCAGCTACAACTGCGTCGACCGGCACGCCGAGGCCCGGCCGGACAAGGACGCCATCATCTGGGTGGCCGAGCCCGAGGCCGACGAGCCGGTGCACATCAGCTACGCGGAACTGCTGACCCGCGTCAGCGAGACCGCCGCTCTGCTGCGTGACTTCGCGGGCCTGCGCCAGGGCGACCGGGTCACGCTGCACATGCCGATGGTGCCCGAATTGCCCATCACGATGCTGGCCTGCGCCCGGCTTGGCATCATCCACTCCCAGGTCTTCGGCGGCTTCAGCGGCCACGCCTGCGGCACCCGGATCGCCGACTCGGGCAGCCGCGTGCTGATCACCATGGA
>JBOHCO010001233.1:0-2777 GCA_050698895.1 Streptosporangiaceae bacterium | reverse complement strand
CACCGATCCCGAGCAGGACCCCTATCCCGTCCTGCTCGCCGCCACCGGGTCTGGCGTGCTGCGCGCGGCCATGACCTTCTGGGCCCGCTCCGGCGGCACCGTGCCGCTGGACCGGCTCACCGACGTCGCGTTCGCGGCCCTGGCCGGGGGACTGGCCGAGGACTGCGAGCTCCGCGGCCTGGTGCCGGCCGCCGAAAAAGAAATGGACGAGTAACAAAGGGCCATGGAGCCTGATCAAGAGCACACCGCCACGAGGGATTACGGGGAAGGAACACCGCCGATGACGGAACCCATGACCAGCAACGGTGCTTTGCCCGGCCTCGGCCGGCGCCGCATCCTGCTGATCATCGGCGCGCTCATGCTGGGCATGCTGCTCGCGGCGCTCGACCAGACCATCGTGTCGACCGCGCTGCCGACCATCGTCGGCGACCTGCAGGGCGGCGCGCACATCGCCTGGGTGATCACCTCCTACCTGCTGGCTACCACGGTGTCCACGCCGCTGTGGGGCAAGCTGGGCGACCAGTACGGCCGCAAGGTCTTCTTCCAGGCCGCGATCGTGATCTTCCTGGTCGGGTCGGTGCTGTCCGGCCTGTCCAGCTCCATGTTCATGCTCCTCGCGTTCCGCGCCCTGCAGGGCCTGGGCGCGGGCGGGCTCATGGTCGGCGCCCAGGCCATCGTCGGCGACATCGTCTCGCCCCGCGAGCGGGGCCGTTACGTGGGCCTGTTCGGCGCCGTGTTCGGCCTGGCCAGCGTGGTCGGCCCGCTGCTGGGCGGGGTGTTCGTGGACAACCTGACCTGGCGCTGGATCTTCTACATCAACATCCCGGTCGGCATCATCGCGCTGATAGTCGTGGCCAGCCAGGTGCCCGGCCGCCTGTCCCGGGTGCACCACGTCATCGACTACCTCGGCTTCGCCGTGCTCGCGCTGGCGGCCAGCGCGGCCATCCTGCTCACCAGCCTGGGCGGCACCACCTACGGCTGGAACTCCGCGCCGATCTACATACTCGGGGCCAGCGGGGTGGCGCTGATCGTGGCGTTCATCTTCGTGGAGCGGCGCGCCGTCGAGCCCGTGCTGCCGATGCACCTGTTCCGCAGCCGGACGTTCAGCGTGACCAGCATCGTCGGCTTCATCATCGGGTTCGCGATGTTCGGCGCCATCACCTACCTGCCCGCGTTCTTCCAGGTGGTCAAGGGCATCTCGCCGACCATCTCCGGGTTGCAGCTGCTGCCGCTGATGGCCGGCCTCCTGGTCGTGTCGATCGGCTCCGGGCAGATCATCTCGCGGACCGGGAAGTACCGGTTCTTCCCCATCGCCGGGGCGGGGTTCACGACCCTGGGCCTGTACCTGCTGTCGCTCATGGGCGTGGGCACCCCGACCGCGCTCGAGGCGCTGTACATGGTGGTGCTGGGCATGGGCATCGGCGGGGTGATGCAGGTGCTGGTGATCATCGTGCAGAACGGCGTGCCGCACAGCGAGCTGGGCGTGGCCACCTCCGGGGCCACGTTCTTCCGCTCCATCGGCGGCTCGTTCGGCACGGCCATCTTCGGCGCCATCTTCGCCAACGTGCTGGTCGGCAACCTGGCCAAGCACCTGCACGGCGTCCGCATGCCGTCCGGCTTCTCGGCCACGGACGTGACGCCGGCGCTGCTCAGCCACCTGCCGGCGATCGTGCGGGATGGTTTCGTGGCCGGCTACGCCGAGTCGATCCAGACCGTGTTCATCGTCGCCGTGCCGATCGCCGCGCTGGCCTTCCTGGCCAGCTGGCTGATCCCGCACGTGACCCTGAGGCAGTGGAGCCCCGGCGAGACCGTCCCCGAGTCCGAGGTGCCGCCCGAGGCCCTGGAACCACGCGAGGCCCTGAAGCCGGAGCAGGCGTCGGCCGCCGAGTCCTGACGGCGGCGGGAGGCACACCCAGTGACCGGCGGGGACATGACAGAGAACGCGCCGGACGGGCTGCTCCGGCACCCGGCGCTGATGGTGACCGCCGCCGGGGCCGCGATGGCCGAGGCCGGGCTGCTGCTGGCCTTCGCCCCGGCCGCCCGGGCGCTGGCGCCGCAGGTCACGGCGGTGGCCCCGCTCGCGGTCTTCCACGACCTGCGCTGGCTGTACGGGTTCGGCGGCGCCTGGGCCGGCTCCCTGCTCGGCTTCTGGGCCGCGCTGATCGTGCTGGTCACCGCCCGCACGCTGCTCAACGCCGCGCTGGTCCGGCTGGCCTGGCCGCGGGACGCCGAGCCCCCGTCGCTGCTGGTCCTGCTGCGCACCGGGTCGGTGGCCACGGTGCTGGTCATCGTGGTGCTGTCGCCGCTGGCCTCGCTGGCGTTCGGGGTCGCGGTACTGCCGTTCTCCTGGCCGCTGCTGGCCTCGCTGCCCGTGCTGCTGCTGATGACCGCGCTGCTCAGCCACGCAGGCGTGGCCGGCGGCTGGTGGCAGCTGCTGCCCCCGGCCCGGGTGGCGGCCTGGGCGCTGGCCAGCTTCCTGGTGCTGTCGGCCGCGGCCGCGGTCATCGGCTGGCTGCCCGACGCCTGGGCGGTGCCGGTGGCCGGGCTGGCCGGCCTGTTCAACGCCCGGGCCTGGCGCGGCGTGACCGCGGCCCTGACCGCCCGCCAGTTGCGGCCGCGGCGGCTGCCGCGGGTGTCCCGGCTGCTGCCGGTGGCCCCGCTGGCGGTGGTGATCGCGGTGGCGCTGGTGATCGCCTCGGTGCGGCTGACGTTCTCGGCCGCGGGGGGCTCGCAGCGGGCCAGCGCGGTCATCCTGCGGGCCCAGTCGGGTCCCGGCC
>JBOHCO010001232.1:0-4433 GCA_050698895.1 Streptosporangiaceae bacterium | reverse complement strand
GATCGATGGTCATCGGGCAGGCCACGTGGAACTTCTCGCGGATGACCAGCGGGCCCTCGCCGTCCATCGCGATCGGGACCCGGTTGTCCAGCATGACCTCGGTGTCCGGCGCCACGCCGTTCGCCGCCGGGATGCGGTCAGCCGACCGAGCGGACTCGCCGCCGACGGCCTTGTTAGTGCTGGAGGGGCTGTCCGGTGCCGTTCTGCTCATCGGCACGGACCCGACTGGGACCGGTCCGGGCGCGGGCCGGCTCGCCTCGGCCGGCTCGGCCGTCGTCAGCCGGGCGGGCGGGGCCGACGAGTGCCGGGCCTTGCGCCGGTCACAGGCGCGCCGCAGCCGGGCCTCGAGCTTGGCCAGCGCCAGGTCCAGCGCCGCGAAGCGATCCTCGGCCGCGGCCTCGGCCCGGATGGCCGGCCCGCGAGTGGTAATGGTCAGCTCCACGCGCTCCTTGCGCCCCGCCTGACGGGGGTTGTGCTCCGCCGTGACCTCGACGTCGACCCTGATCGCCTTGTGGTCCAGCTTCTCCACCTTGGCAAGCTTGCCTGTCGCGTGCTTCCGGAACTTCTCCAGCACGTCGGTGTGCCGGCCTTTGAAGACGATGTCCATGTACACCGAGCCCCTTCCGGTCGGTCGAACCAGCGGCACCCGCCCGGCCGACCTGGTCTTCTACCCCACATCCGCCTGCTGAGGGTTTCGCGGCGCGCTTGTGCCACTACTGACCTTCTCCCGGCCCGGGCGATGTCGGATCGCCCGGCGGGGCAGGACTTACCTCTAAGCCGCACCGTGATCGGTCGACGATAAGTCGCCTTACGTGGGCCGTTTTGCCTGCGGCTGGCATCGGCTTGCCCGGCCGGGCGTCCAAACCGGACGGCCGGCCCGGCGCAACCACGGACCCGGGCGGGTGCCATGACATGACGCTAGCCCTGTGAGCTGAAGATGTCAGGACCGCAGCCGCAACGAGTCCTAAGAACCCGCCAGCGCGCTGACCAGGCTGACCTCCTAAACGCGGTCCCGCCTGGCATTCCGGTTACTTCGCATCTATAACAAATGGACCCGGGGGTCAGCCCGGATACGTCGGGCTGGTCCCCTTCGCGGCGGGCTGCTGGCTCTGATTCGGGCCTGTGGACGTGAGGATCACCCCGCTGCCCGCCGTGGCCACCTGGCCGGGGCCCGCAGCGGTCACCGACCGCGCGTTGGGCGCGGGGCCCGCCGGGATCGGGGTGCTGCCGTTGATCGGCACCTCGTACAGCTGGGACCGCGACAAGGCCATCACGTGGTCGGCGTCGTACCAGCTCAGCGCGACCGGGTCGGCCAGGCCCGAGCCGATGGTGATCGCCGAGCTGAACGTGATGTTCACGCCGCTGCCGCCGATGGCCGTCAGCGCCACCTGCGGCGGGCTGTTCTTGTTCCTGATCAGCAAGGCCGCCCGGACCCCGTCCGGGGCCACGCTCAGCGCCAGGACCTCGCGGGGCAGCTTGCCCGAGGGCAGCTGGGGCAGCGGTACCTCGGTCGGCTGCCGGCTGCCGGGGGGCAGCACCCAGACGGCGTGGCCGGCCACGGCCCAGATGTTGCCGTGGCTATCCCAGTCGACCGACGTGCACGGGCCGCTGTGCGCAATGGGGATCGTCTGGTGGGCCAGCGAGCCCAGCCTGGTCAGCCCGCCGTAGTAGATGACGCAGCCGCGGGAGGTGGTCAGCGTGCCCGCGAACTGGGGCTGGCTGCCGCCGGACACCGCGATCAGGCTGAACGGCGACTGCCCGGTGGCCAGCGGCTTCTGGATGGGCTGCGCGCGGGTGCCGGGCCGGAGCTCGCTGACCAGGCCGTTGCTGTCGATGAAGTACAGCGGCAGGCCGGAGGCGAAGCCCGGCACCAGGTGGGCATAGTGGGACAGGCCCACGAAGGGCCGGCCGCCGATCGGCCGGAGCCGGCCGTTCACCTCCAGCGTGATCCACCTGGCCACCGGGGGCTGGGTGTACGACTTGCTGGTCAGCGTGACCACCAGCTGCGCCGCCATCTGCTCGAACTGCGGCGGGCTGGCCCTGGCCGCGGCGCCGCCCAGGTTCACCGTGGCCGTCTGGCCGTCGACGTCGACGCGGCCGAGCAGCCTGGTGCCGCGCGGGAACCGGGATTCGGTGTCCGACCCCAGCCAGCTCGTGTGGGCCTGGTTGGCCAGCAGCGCCTTGATCAGGTTCTGGGCCACCGACGAGGCGGTGGCGCTGGTGCCTTCCTGCGGGGCGAAGACCGGCTCGGGCACCAGGGCCTGGGTGGTCGTCGGAGTGGCCGTCTGGATGGACGTCTGGTTGGACGTCTGGTCGGACGGGGTCCAGACGTACAGGTTGCGGGGCTGGTAGACCTCCTGGAAGTCGGCCTGGGTCAGCAGCAGCAACGACGACGGCGACGGCAGCCCGGTGATCCGCCACTGATTGCCCACCCGGGCCAGCTGGAACGTGTACGTCGTCGAGGCCGGGGAGTTCAGGTACCGGCCGACGTCGCTGATCGTGGCCACCTGGTGCGCGGTCACGGTGACCGTGGCCAGCAGGGCGGACTCGCCGTTCATGTTCACGGGCCCGTTGGGCTCTTTCGACACCTTCGGGATCAGGCCGGTCACGATGGCGGCGGCCCAGCCCGGCTGCCAGGTGCGCTGGAGCTTGGGCTCGAGGAACGCGCGGGCGGCCGCATGCTTGTGGGCGAAGCTCGCGCTGGCCGCGATGAAGCCCTGCACGATGTCCAGCTCGTTCATGCTGGCCGCGGGTACCGGCGGGATGGGCTGCACGCTGGGCTGGCCCTGCTCGGTGCTGATGCCCTTGACCTGGGTCGGCCGGCCCACGGTGGGAATGTTGGCGCACCCGCTGGCCAGCAGGGCGGCCGCCGCGGCCACGGCCACGGCCGCCAGGGGCCGGCGACTAGCCACGGGCGGGCACCTCGGTGTCGGTCCCCGGCCCGGCCTGCTCGTCGCGGGCCTGCGGGGAGTGGGCTTGCGGGGAGTGGGCCTGCGGGGAGTGGGCCTGCGGGGCGTGAGCCTGCCCGGGGCCGTCCAGGGGGACGACCGTCGTGGTCAGGCCGACCACCTCCGCGTCGACGTCACCGGGGCCGGGCCCGAGCGGCAGCGGCGACCCGGCCAGCCGCTCGCCGGCCATCCGGGGCAGCGTGAGCCGGAACACCGAGCCCCGGCCGGGCTCACCCCAGGCCTCCAGCCAGCCGCCGTGCAGCCACGCGTCCTCCTGGGCGATGGCCAGGCCCAGCCCGGTCCCGCCGGTGGTCCTGGCCCGGGCCGGGTCGGCGCGCCAGAACCGGTCGAAGACCAGCTGCTCCTCGCCCGGCCTCAGCCCGACCCCGAAGTCGCGCACCGTCACCGCGACCGCGCCCGAGTCGGCCGCCACGGTCACCACGGCCTCCCGGTTCTCGCCGTGCTCGACCGCGTTGACCAGCAGGTTGCGCAGGACCCGCTCGACCCGGCGGCGGTCCACCTCGGCGATGCACGGCTCGGCGGGCAGCCGGAACTCGATCCTGGTGCCGCGGCGCTCGGCCAGCTGCTGGGCCACGTCGGCCGACTGCCGCGCGATGTCGCACACATCGACCGGCTCGGCCTCCAGGGTCGCCGCGTTGGCGTCGTAGCGGCTGATCTCCAGCAGGTCGGTGAGCAGCGACTCGAACCGCTCCAGCTGGCTCTGGAGCAGCTCAGCCGACCGGGCCGGCGCGGCCTCCAGCCCGCTGCGCGACGCGAACAGCACGTCGGCAGCGATCCTGATCGTGGTCAGCGGGGTGCGCAGCTCGTGAGAGACGTCCGAGACGAACTGGCGCTGGACCCGGGACAGATCCTCCAGCTCGCGCATCTTCTCCTGCAGGCTGGAGGCCATCTGGTTGAACGAGGTGGCCAGCGCGGCCAGGTCGTCAGAGCCGCGGACCTGCATGCGCTCGTCCAGTTTGCCGGTGGACAGGCGCAGCGCGCCGTGCGCGGCCAGCCGGACCGGGATGACCACCCACCTGGTCACCAGCCACGCGATCGCCGCCAGCAGGAACACCGCGGCCACGCCGACCAGCAGCAGGGTGTGCTGGGCCTGGGCCAGGCTGGCCTGCTCGGCGGCCAGCGGGAAGAAGTAGTAGAGCTGGTACACGCTACCGAACGAGCCGCCGTAGGCCAGGCCCGCCGCGTGCGGGTCGCCGACGATGCTCATGGTGGCCGGCACCACCCACAGCTTGCCCGGGTTGCGCACCACCAGCCGGATCAGGCTGGCCGGCGGACGGGGCTGCCCCGGCGAGAAGCCCGCGTTCTGGCCGCCGCTGTAGACCGGGTCGCCCTGGTACTGCGCGGGCACGGTGACCATGACTGCGTAGTCGCTGCCCGACCTGCTGCCGGTGGCCTGGAGCTTGGAGATGATGCTCCCCATCAGCTGCTGCGCCCCGGCCGTGGGCGTGACCGCCACCCCCGGGG
>JBOHCO010001231.1:0-2034 GCA_050698895.1 Streptosporangiaceae bacterium | reverse complement strand
GCCGCGCCGCTGACGATCCTCGCCGCTACAGTGGCCGTCGCGCTCCTGGCCTTTGCGGTGGCCGAGTTCACCCGGGCCGAGCCTTCGGCGGGAAGCTTCATCACCTATGTCGAGACCGCGCTGGGGGCGAGAGCCGGTGTCGCAACGGCCCTGCTCGTCGCCGTGGGATACACCATCGCGATCACGGCAGTGTTCACCATGTCGGGCGGGCTGGTGGCATTGACCCTCTCCCACTACACCTCGTGGCATCCCCCCTGGGGGCCAATCTCCGTTGTCCTGACTGTCGGCGCGATGTGGCTCACCGCACGCGGGGTCAAGCTGTCGACCAACGCGCTGCGCGCGGCCGTGGTCGTTCAGGTAGCGATCATGATCGCGGTATGCCTCCTTGTTCTGGTCGATCAGCGTGCCGCCCTGTCGGGCATACCGTTCTCCTGGGGGCACCTCACCGGCGGCCTGGCCGGCCTTTCCGCAGGCTTCCCGCTGGCCCTGTTCATGTTCATCGGGGTGAACGCGCTGCTCTTCATGGCGTGTGCCGGGCTGGGGATCATCGGGGTCTGGTGGGTGTTGCACCTCATCACCGGGGGCACCGGCGCAATGAACCCGGTCGGCCTGTATGCCGAGTGCTCGACACTGGCGACGATCATGATCCTCTTCGTCTACCTCCTCACGATGATTTCCCTTCCGTGTTCATGTGGCGCCGCCACCGGGACTCGTTCTCGCAGCTCCGCCACGTGGCGATCCCGGCCCTTGCCTCCATCACCCTGATCGTCCCGTTCGTCGAGCTATGCCAGCCCGGGCAGCCCGCCCCCTACAGCGCCTTCCCGTTCATCGCCCTAGCGTTCGTGGCGGCGGCCGCAGTGATCGCCTGCTTTGTCGTGCGGCGCCATCCGCGCACCGGAGCAGGCGAGGGAACCGCATTCCCGGGAGCCTGACGTACTTGGCGCCGGCTGAGTGCTGCGGTTTCGGCTAGCGTGGCCGTTCCCCGGAGGGGGCGCCGGCGATGAAGTCCCGCACCCGGTTCCAGCGGGCCTGATAGCGCTCGTCGTAGCGAGTTGCAGCGCGCGCGGCGCGCCGGGGGCGGCTCGGGTAGCGGTGCGCCGTCCACCACGAGTCCGGCTTGGCCAGCCTGACCGCCCCGACCAGGGCGGCGAAGCCGAAGACGATGCCGACAACGCCGGTCGTCACCTTTCCCTTGAGCACGCAGATCACGCACAGCCCGAGTTCGGCGGCGAGGACGAAGACCGACCACCACCAGGCCATCGTTCCGGCGCGGCCGGTTACGAAGCTGGCTCCGCCCAGAAGCGCCCCGGTGATCACCAGAACGCAGAAGATCGCGTCGACCGACTTGCGCCCCTCACTGGTCCAGTAGACGTCCTCGAGCTGGAGCCAGAGCGCGAATTCGTCGACGGTGAGGCCGACGCCAACTCCGAAGATGGCGGCGGCGATGTCGAGGGCCGCTCCTTGTGGCCGTTCGGATACCAGGACTATGCCCGTGCCGATGATGATCAGAATTCCGAAAACCTGATGGTGAATGTGAGTGCCGGCGATCCGGACGTTGCCCAGTCCGGCGCGGCCGCCGCTCCCAGATCGGATCAGCCTGGTCACTGTCCTGGTGATCAGGAAAGTGGCCAGTATGGCCAGGAACATCCACAACATCGGCCGTAGCGACGGCCCCTCCGCATTGGCCGAGAGCCCTGAGGCGAGAAAACAACCAGCGGAGTCAGCCTCGGCTCGCACGCCACCCACCTGCGGCTACCTCCTCGTGCCGGAGCCTACGCCGCACAAGGGCACGGGCGGTCCGTGTGGCCGCCCGGCGGGTCGGCCTTCCCGCCCGGGCCACGTCCGGCCGTCACAGATCGTGATCGGGTCAGTCGTGGCCGGATCCGTACAGACCGTTGACTGGTGTCGGGCAGTGGTTCCTGCAGTGCGGCGCCACGACCATGTGGGAGGCGTGGGAGGACAGTTCATGCGACTCGGCCCGCTCCCGCGACCATGCCTTCATGGGAACGGTGGATGACTGGCTGTTCTCTAACG
>JBOHCO010001230.1:0-1085 GCA_050698895.1 Streptosporangiaceae bacterium | reverse complement strand
GCTAAGGCGCACCGTTTAACCACGATGCGCGACCGGCGGACCGCCCACCCCGTCGTTTAACGGGTTCGCGGGCGAGGCGTCATATCCGGCGGGCGCCCGCGATCGCGTCCAGCGCTCCGGGATTGGTGATGACGACCTGGCGATATCCGGTCACGACAATGCCGTCCGCGCGAAGCTGGCGCAGCGCCTTGTGCACCGATGGCTCCGACGCCCCGACCATTGCGGCCAGCTCCGGCTGGGTCAGGGTGTACCGGAACTCGATGCCATTACCGGTTGGCTGGCCGTAAAGGCGCCCGAGCTCGCCGAGCACCCGGGCCAGGCGCGTCACCACGGGCAGCCCGCTGAAGTCGACCCGGCGCCGGGTGGCCCAGCGCAGCTTGCCCGACAGCGCGCGGCTGACCGCGACGCCGGCGTCGGGGTGCCGGCCCAGGAACCGCACGAAATCCCGCTGGCGGATCACCTGGACCACGGTCACGCCGGCGCTGATCACGCTGGCCGAGCGGGGCTCATCCTCCAGCGCGGACTGCTCGCCGACCAGGTCTCCGCCGATGCGCAGCGACAGCAGCGCATGGCCGCCCTCCGCGGTGGTACCGACGACCTTGACCCAGCCGTCGATCAGCGCCATGACCTCGGTGGTGCGGTCGCCCTCCAGCATCAGCAGGCTGTTGGGCAGGTACTGCCGGGGCGTGCCGAGGCTCAGTAATTCCTCGCGCGTGGCCGCGGTCAGCATGCCGAGCAGTGTCTGAGCAGGCCAGCTAACGGGCCGGGGCGCGAACCGCCCGGCCGGCCTTTCATCCATGTTCGTCTCAATCCCCCCATGAGCACAAACTGGCTATCAATATGACGTCTCATATCACCCGCCAGTTGTCACTGCCAGACCTGTTCACGGGGGTCGAAAACGTGACCCTGAAGCCATACTGTGACGGGGTCCCCCGGACGCCGCAGGTATTCACTGATCCGTGAGTGAACCGGTGGTTGCGGGGAGGGCGCCATGACGGAGGGAACCGAGCACGGCCCGGCGGGGCCGGGGGGCTTCTGCCGCGGGTGCGGGACCCCGCTACGGCCGGGCCTGCAGTTCTGCACGG
>JBOHCO010001229.1:0-5387 GCA_050698895.1 Streptosporangiaceae bacterium | reverse complement strand
GCCACGCAGAGCATCTACCCGCGGTCGCTGGCCGAGGTCGAGCGGTTCTTCGCCGGGCTGGACCTGGTGCCGCCGCAGCCGGGCACCGACCCCGGGGTCAGCTACGTGGGCGTGTGGGGGGCCGAGGATCCGGTGGCCGCCGACAGCGATGGCTCGCGCGGCCTGTACTGCGGCGTGGCCCGCAAGCACTGATGTTGAGCAAGCCGATGCAGAGTAAGCCGATGCACAGCAAGCCGATGCAGAGCAAGCCGATGCAGAGCAAGCCGATGCACAGCAAGCACTGGAGGCCCGGATATGTCCCCCGCTGAGCAGGTGCCCGCCGAGATTGACGCCACAAGGCCCAGCACGGCCCGGCTCTATGACTACTACCTGGGCGGCACGAACAACTTCGAGATCGACCGCCAGGCGGGCGAGCAGCTGCGCAAGCAGCTGCCCGAGCTGGCCGACGCGGCCTGGGCCAACCGGGGCTTCCACGGCCGGGCCGCGGCCTGGATGGCGGCCGAGCAGGGCATCCGGCAGTTCATCGACATCGGGTCGGGGCTGCCGACCCAGAACAACACCCATGAGGTGGTGCACCCGCTGGTGCCCAGCGCGCGGGTGGTGTACGTGGACGTGGACCCGATGGTGGCCGCGCTCAGCGCCGAGCTCCTGGCCGGCGACGAGCGGACCGCGCTGGTCACGGCCGACCTGCGCGACCCGGACGCGGTGCTGGCCCACCCGGACCTGCGCCGGCTGATCGACTTCGACCAGCCGGTCGGGGTGCTGATGACGGCGGTCATGCACTTCATCGCCGACGATGAGGATCCGTGGGGACTGGTGGCGCGGTACATGGCCGCGACCGCCGCGGGTAGCTACCTGGGGCTGTCCCACGCGACCTACGAGAAGCTCCCCCCGCAGGCGGTGCAGGCCATGAATGAGGTGTATGAGCGGGCCACGAGCAAGATCTACCTGCGCTCCAAGGGCGACATCACCCGCTTCTTCGACGGGCTGGAGCTGGTCCCGCCGCACGTGGACGCGCAGTCCAGCGTCTGCTTCGTCGGCTGCTGGGGCGCGGAGGACCCGGACGCGGCCGACAGTGACGGGTCGCGGGTGCTGCGCTGCGGCGTGGCCCGGGTGGCCAGCCGGTGACGGCCAAGCCGACCGTCGAGAGCCTGGGCATCGACCTGGATGCCCAGGAATGGCAGCGCTCGGGCTCGGGTGACGGCATGATCGAGGTGGCCCTGGTGGACGCGGCGGACTCGGACTGGGTGCTGATGCGCGTCTCCGGTGACGAGGCCGACCGGGTACTCGTCTATGACCGGCACGAATGGGAGTGCTTCCTGGATGGCGTCCGCCACGGCGAGTTCGACGGCGCCAGCTGACCTGTCCCGGAGTGGAACCGATTGGCCCGCTGGCGCGTCAATGGTGAGACAATGTTTGTGAATCACAACTTAGGTACCGCTATGCTAAAAGTCCTGTCCCGTCAAGGAGGCAATCGCTGATGAGCGACGATGCCTACGGAGCAACCGTCGCCAAGCGGCGGCTGGCCTCGCGCCTTACGGAGCTGAGGCAGGCATCCGGGCATACGGCCAACCATGTTTGTGACCTGCTGAACTGGGGGCGGGGCAAGGTCGGCCGGTTCGAGGCCAACCAGTGGAAGCGCCCCGAGATGAGCGACATCCGGGACCTGGCCCGGGTCTACGGGGTGGGCGAGGCCGAGGCGGAGGAGCTGGAGCAGCTCGCCGCCCACGCGCGGGCCCGGCCCTGGTGGCGGGACTACCCGGACGTCTTCGAGAACGAGTTCGCCGGCATCGAGAACGACTCCAGCCAGATCCGCATCTTCATGCCGCTGGTGCTGCCGGGCCTGCTCCAGACGCGCGAGTACATGGCGGTGGTGCTGCGGGCCGGGTCCCGGCCGCCGAGCTTCGTGCGGCGGGCCATCGAGGCGCGGATGCGCCGCCAGGAGATCCTGGAGCGCACCGACGGCACGGCGCCCCGGCTGAGCGCGGTGATCACCGAAGCCTCGCTGATGTACCGGTGGGGCTCCAAGGGGGACCGCCGGGAGCAGATCGAGCACCTGGCCACGCTGAGCCGCAAGCCCGGCATCGACCTGCGCATCCAGCGCTTCGCCGACGGCCCGCCGACGGGCATGCACTCCATGGTCAACATCTTTGACCTGCCCGGAGAAGAGTCACGCCTGGTCTACCTGGAGACCGACGTGGCCATCCACGAGGTCAGCAAGCGGGAGGAGGTGGAGAGCTACGTGCATGGCTTCAGCCGCGCCCAGGACGCGGCGCTGGAGCCCGGCGATACCACGGCATACCTGAAGTACCTAGCCGAGCAACTGGAGTAAAAGATGGTTGACCTGTCTCAAGCAGCATGGCGGAAGGCCCGCGCGAGCTCCATGAACGGGGGCTGCGTGGAGGTCGCGAGCAACCTTCCCGGCGTCATCGCCGTCCGGGATAGTAAGCGCCCGGAGGGCGGGGCCCACGTGGTCGGCAGGGAAGCGTTCGCTCTGTTCCTGGCCGACGCGCGAGGCGGCCGGTTCGACCTCGGTACCGGCGCCTGACCACGCCTGACCGACGCACCACAGCGAAGAATCCCCCGGGCTGTCCCCCCGGGGGATTCTTCTTATAACTGCGCCTGTCTCAAGGGCACGGAGGTCCCCGTCCGTTCACCGGCAGGTCGCTACCGCGTGTGCGACTGTACCCGCACGCAGCGGCGTTGGCTACGCCCCGAGACCAGGTTGTGGCTGGCCCTGGGGCCAGGGTTGGCTTACCTGGACGGCGGAGGACCCCCGGTGGCGGCCAATCGGTGACCGTTTGGGCGTTAATTTTCCGTGAGTTTCACTCGATCCCATTGCGGTAGTTTGCACAAGACTCATAATCTGTGAAGCACAGATGCATCACGGGAAGTCGGAGGAGCATGCTCCCGTCGCCTGCCGATAGCGGCCGAAGCGGCCGTGGCGGAGCCGTCCCGTCCGCGGTCGATGGGGGGTTCCTGGCGGCGCCGATGGCTGAGGCACTAGACATCATGTCGTCGTCAGCTGGCATCCGGGATGCATCCGTTCGCGCTGGTGGCTGCTTCGTCCGCCCGCTCCCGCTGGATCGTACCTGCTCCTCGGCGGCCCGGCGGTTCTTCCGCGAGGCGGTAGCCGGCCTGGACCTGCCGGGCGACCTGGTGCACGACGGCATCACGATGGCCAGCGAGCTGGCCGCGAACACGCTGCACGCCCAGGGCAACGTGGAGTTCAGCGGCGGCAACCGGCAGCGGGCCGTCAGCGGCATTCCCGAGTTCTGGCTCTACCTGCGCGGCACCGGGGCACGGGCCGAGCTGGTCTGCAAGATCTTCGACTCCGAGCCGGGCTGGTCGGTCGACGCCCAGGAGCAGCCGAGCAAGGCGCCGCTCGAGCAGGTCGGCGGGCGCGGGCTCCAGGTGGTCGCGGCGCTGTCGGCCGGACAGTGGGGCGGCCATCCGAGCCGGGGACGGCTGGGGGCCTGGAAGGTCCCGGGCAAGGCGGTCTGGTTCGCGCTGCGGATCCCGCCGTCGGCCGAGGCGGCCCGGTACGGCCGCCGGGAGCTGGATCCGGTCCAGGCCATCGACGAGCTTGAGGCGATGCTGGCCGACCGGGGCCTGGGCGGACGGATCGTCCGGGCCGACGAGCCGGCCGCGGACATCTCGGTGCTGTCCATCAGCCGTCACCTGACTGTGTGGCGGCACGGCACGACGATCTCCTGGCGCGCGCCGGACGGCGAGTACCAGCAGATGGAGGTCGTCGACCTGGTGGACGTGGCCGAGCAGATCATCCGCGCCCACGAGGAGGCGGCGCAGGCCGACCCGATGGTGGTCTGACCGCGCTATCCGGCCGCGCTATCCGGCCGCGCTACCTGACGCCGCTTGCTGACGCCGCTCGCTGACCCGGGCTAGCGGCCCTCGAAGACCTGGGCCTGCTTGGCCAGGAACGCCCTGGTCGCCGCCTGGTGATCCTGGGTGCCGCCGAGCGCACTCTGCAGATCGGCCTCCTTGGCCAGCGACTCGTGCAGGCCGTGCGCGGCCGAGTACCGCAGGCTCTCCTTGATGGCGGCGTAGGCCCGGGTCGGGCCGGCGGCCAGCCGCTCGGCCAGCGCCGCGGCGGCGGCGGGCAGTTCCTCGTCGGCCACCACCGAGGTCAGCAGGCCCAGGCCGAGGGCCCGGTCGGCGTCGACCGGCTCGGCCAGCATCAGCAACTCGGTGGCCCGGGCCGCCCCGGCCAGCCGCTGGAGGGTCCAGGACGCGCCGGTGTCCGCGCCGAGGCCGACCCTGGCGAACGCCATCAGCAGGCTGGCCCGCCGGGCGGCGATCCGGAAGTCACAGGCCAGGGCGAGCGCGGCGCCCGCCCCGGCGGCCACGCCGTTGACCGCGGCGATCACCGGCTTGGGCATGCCGGTAATGGCCATCACGATCGGGTTGTAATGCTCGGCCACCGTGTCGAGGGGCGCGGCGCCCTGCTCGAGCAGGTCGGCGTGCTCGCGCAGATCCTGGCCGGCGCAGAAGGCCGTTCCGGATCCGGTGATGATCAGCGCGCGGATGCTCTCGTCGCCCGCGCAGTCACGTAGCGCGTCCAGCAGGCTGACTTTGGTTTCGAAAGTGAGGGCGTTCCTGGCCGCCGGGCGGTTCAGCGTGATCGTGGCGACCGCTCCGGCCTGCTGGCGCAGGACGCTCTCGCTCATAGGGTCTCCTGTCCGCCAGGTGGGTAACACTGATCATTACCACTCACCGCCGCAACTGAAGGATAATGGAGGTACTGATCGAGATGCTTGTGGCTAGCCGGTCCCGCCAGGCACCGTAGCTGCGGTGCACTGCGCCCCAGCGAGGTTCCGTGCGGCCCCAAAAGGCAGGGAAAAGGCAGGGAAGGGGATGCAGCATGGCGGCGATGAAGCCGCGGACGGGAGACGGTCCGCTTGAGGTCACCAAGGAGGGCCGCGGCATCGTAATGCGGGTTCCCCTCGAAGGCGGCGGTCGGCTCGTGGTGGAGTTGACACCGGACGAGGCCGGCGCGCTGGGCGAGGCCCTCAAGACCGCTGTTGGCTGATCTTGCCCATCACGTCTGATGTCGCAGTGCTGCCGGGCGCCAGCACTCAGCCCCTTGACGCCTGCCTGACTCGGCTGGCCGACGCCGGGACCCGGGCGGCGGGCGTCCTGGCCGTGCCCGTCGAGGCCGGAGGCCAGCCCGGCGATCCGGGCCTGGACGGCCTGCTCCCGGCCCCCGCCGCCGACGTCATCGCGGCGTTCGGGCTCACCGGCCGGGCGGGCGAGGCGGCCCAGGTCATGGCCAGCGCCTCGGACCGCCCGATCAGCGTGCTGCTGCTCGGCGTCGGCGACCGGTCGGCGGCCGCGCTCCGGCGGGCCGGCGCGGAGCTGGGCCGGCG
>JBOHCO010001228.1:0-6138 GCA_050698895.1 Streptosporangiaceae bacterium | reverse complement strand
ATCACCACCGGCACCTACCTCCTCGCCACCCTCCTCAACCTCGCCTACCTCTACCCCGTCCTCACCGCCCGCATCATCCCCTACAGCTCCTGGTTCTCCCGCATGTGGTTCCACAGCTGGATCTGAGCGCGCCTTCAGCAAACCATCAGTCAGCACGGCGACAGTAGAACGTGTGGACGGCAGCGACTTCGCAAAGATTTGTTCCGCGGGGGACGATCCTGGCGGCGTCGCCAGACGTCTATAAGGTGAAGGGCCAGCAAAGTGGGCGGCCCGAGTCGCCTGTGAGCCGGGAACGGGGATGAGTCGGATGGGTCAGGAGCCCGACCTGCATGCGCAGTTCGAGGAGGATGTCCTGCCGCACCTGCGCAGGCTCTACCCGGCTGCCCTGCGGATGACCAGGAACGCCTCCGACGCCGAAGACCTGGTCCAGGAGACCTCAGCCAAGGCCTACGCGGCGTTCCACCAGTTCAAGCCGGGCACCAACCTGCGAGCCTGGCTCAACCGGATCCTGGCCAACACCTTCATCAACGGCTACCGCAAGCGCCGCCGCGAGCCGGTGCAGGAGCTGGGCGGCGACCTTGAGCGGGACTGGCAGGCCGACGCGAACCCCTGGTCACTCCAGGCCCGTTCGGCCGAGGCCGAGGCCATGGACCGGCTGCCCGACGCGGAGATCATGCAGGCCCTGCTGGACCTGCCGGAGTCCTTCCGGATGACGGTTTACCTGGCCGACGTGGAGGGCTACCCGTACAAGGAGATCGCCGAGATGATGGGCACCCCGGTCGGGACCGTGATGTCCCGGCTGCACCGGGCCCGGGGCCGCCTGCGCGAGGCACTGGCCGACCACGCC
Source organism: Streptosporangiaceae bacterium (assembly GCA_050698895.1). Lineage (GTDB taxonomy): Bacteria > Actinomycetota > Actinomycetes > Streptosporangiales > Streptosporangiaceae > DASUBV01. The sequence continues at coordinate 5,291 of JBOHCO010001228.1, read as the reverse complement.
CCGCAGCCCGCGCACTCGGAGGCTCCCCGCCCGCAGCCCGCCGAGCCCAAGAAGCCGCTCAAGGCCCCGGTCAAGAAGAAGGCCGGCCCGCGCGGCCCTATCGGCCCCATCATTACCCCCGGCCCCGCCTGAGCTAGGCGCCGAATATGCGGTCGCAGGCACGGGCCGCCGCCTTGCCGTCGTCCAGCGGGCAGAACCGGGCCGCGAACCTCTGGTAGGCCGCGCGGTACTGCACGGCCACCGTGTCCAGGTTCGCGATCGCCTCGATGACCTCGGCCGAGGTGGCCAGCAGCGGGCCCGGCGCCTCGGCCTCCAGGTCGAAGTAGAAGCCGCGCAGGTCGTCGCGGTACTCCTCAAGGTCATAGGTGAAGAACAGGATCGGGCGCCCGGTCGGCGCGAAGTCGAACATCACCGATGAGTAATCGGTGATCACCGCGTCGGCGGCCAGGAGCAGCTCGGAGATGTCCGGATAGTCCGTCACGTTGACCACGAAACCGGGGCGGGTCCCGGCCGGGACGTCGTCGGCCATGTGGTGATGGCCGCGCAGCAGGATGACGTGATCCTCGCCGAGCCGCCGCCAGGCCTGCTCCAGGTCGAGCCGGAAGTCGAAGCGGTACCGGCCCGAGGCGTAATACTGGTTGTCCCGCCAGGTCGGCGCGTACATGATGACCCGCTTGCCGTCCGGGATGCCGAGCGCGGCCCGGACCCTGGCCGCGACTTGGTCGGCGTCGGCTCCGCACAGGACGTCGTTGCGCGGGTACCCGGTCTCGCCGATCTCGCCCTCGTAGCGGAACGCCTGGCGCAGGATCGGCGTGCTGAACGGGTTGGGTGACAGCAGCAGGTCCCACTTGGCCACGTCCCTGGCCAGATGGTCGAGGTACCTGGTGCCGCTGATGAACTGCGGCTGGGACACGTCGAAGCCGATCCGCTTCAGCGGAGTGCCGTGCCAGGTCTGCACGTAGACCTGGCCGTCTCGCTTTACGTACCAGTCCTGCATGTCGTCGTTGGTGATCAGGCAGGCCGACCGGGCCACCGCCTCGTAGTAGTCCTCGGTCCCGGCCAGCACCGCGGTGGCGCCGTCGGGCACCGGGATGGCCCAGTCGTTGACCGCCCAGAGGTGCTCGCGGGTATCACCGCGCCGCCGGAGTTCCTCGGCGATGCCGCGCGGGTTGTCCGAGCACTGCTTGCCCTTCCAGCTGATGAACAGCACGGCGTCGCGCAGCGGCAGTCGCTGCTGCACCGGGTAGTACAGGCTGCGCAGCGCCTTGCGCTGGACCCGGCCGTGCTCGGTCAGCTTCAGCGCCGGGGCGACGATCAGGATCGGCGTGTCATAGCCGGTGGTGGTGAAGCAGTAGGACTTGGGGCCGAAGGTCAGCCGCCGGTCCCTGAGCGCGGCCAGCCGGCCGTGCTCGTAGGCCGGCGTGATCAGCTCGTCGCCGCGGCCCGCCCGGCGCACGCCCAGCAGCCAGTACCCGTCGCGCAGCGGCAGCCGGCGGCCGAAGGCCGGCATGGCGGCCGCGTCGATGGTGATGGTGAAGCGCTCGTCGTCCCGCGCCATGGGCGTCACGTGCCGCTCGGTCGAGCCTTTCCTGGACAGCACCGCCTCGCACGGCTCCCCGGGCAGGCCCGCGTAGCGGCCGGACAGGGTCAGCCGCCCGTCCGGCGCCCATGAGTGGCGGTCGATCACCGGTACCTCACCGCGCACCGCGATCGAGGCGTGGCCGTACCTGGTCCGCTCCACGACGATCTCCCTGCCCATATCGCTGCCGTCGGCCCGATGCTGATACTCGGGCAGGTCGCCGGGAAAGGCCACCCTCATGCGCTGATCACCGGGGCCGGTGACGTACAGGTCCCACGCGGACTTCGCGCTGAGCAGCTCAGCGTGGCTGACCGCGGCCCGCAGCCGGACCGTGGCGGCGTCCAGCCGCTCGCGGGTCGCCGGGACTCGCCGCTCTGAGCCGCCCTTGGGCCGCCGCAGGATCAGGTCGCCGCCCTGGCCCAGTCCGCCGGACGGCGTCAGGTCCACCTCCAGGACCAGGTCGTCACGGTCGCTCCGGCAGCCGCTCAGGACCGCCGGGGTCAGCTCGACCTGGACCCGCAGCTGGAGCCCGGCCCAGTACGCGCCCAGCCGGACGCCGGGCTCGACCTGGCGCGGCTCCGGCCGCTCGGCCGACCCGGCCGCCGGGCTGTGCAGCCGCGAGGGCCGCCATACGTTGCGCCCCCGGACCAGGACGAAGGCGTCCCAGTCGCCGGGCCGCCAGCGCCCGGCGGTCCGCAGCCAGCGGGGGTTGATCTCGCACTGGAAGCCGGCCCAGTCGTAGGCGTACCGCTCCTGCCCGGACAGCGCCATCGCGTCAGGATGCCGGGTGGACCGCGCGGGCACCACAACGGGCAGCCGTCCCCGGCGGCGGGGCACCAGCACCACGATCTTGGACGCGTTGCGCCGCCGGGTGATGTCCACTGACGGCACGAACGCCAGGCCGGAGATGACCAGCCGGTCACCCGCCCAGTCGATGCGCTCGACCCGGACGAACGGGCTGAGCTCGCGCCAGTGCGGCTTGTACAGCCGGTCCGGCATGGCCTCATCGGAGCGGAACGGCAGGTCGGCCCGCAGCCGCCCGCGCTCCCTGACCACCGGGACGGTCCTGATCGGCTGGCTGGTGGTCCACAGGACGAACTCGAGCAATTCGTCCAGCCGGCTGTGCAGGATCAGGTAGTAGGCCAGCCGGCGGCCGGACGGCAGCCGGCGGAACACCCGCTTATCCACCTGGGCCAGGTAGGCCCTGGTCAGCCTCATGAACTCGGCATTGAACCGCGGGCTGGTCCGGCCCAGCTCGCCGACGTACAGCCAGACGTCGTTGTCCAGCGCCTTGCGCTGATGCTCCCGGACCATGCTGGCCGGCTTGTGCGACCGCAGGAACGAGTCGATGAACAGCAGCACGCTGATCCGGTCGGTGTAGTTGCTGATGTCGGTGCGGGACTGCGTGATCGACAGCGCGCCCGCGCTCCGTTCCCGCCAGAAATAGATCGGGTCGGTGATGATGTCCACCGCACGGGCCAGCACGTGAGCCCGGGTGATCAGGTGGAGGTCCTCCCAGACAATTCCCTCGGGAAAGACCAGGCCGTGCATATCCCAGAACGACTTGCGGAACAGCTTGTTCCATACCGAGACGTCATAGAAGAGCTCGGGTGTCTTGCTGATGTGCGTACCGGTTTTCGGAGCCTTGATGGCCTTGGCATGCAGGGCCGACTGGGTGACGCCGAGCGGGCCGACGCGCTGGACGTTGCCGGAGACAAAGTCCGAGCCCGAATTCTCCAGCACGTGCAGCAGGCGCGCGTAGGCATGCGCCGGCAGGGCGTCATCGGCGTCCACGAACGCCAGGTATATCCCCCTGGCCCGCTCGACACCGCGGTTGCGCGCGTAGCCAGGGCCGCCGTTAGGCACCTGGAGCAGCGCGAACCGCGGGTCCGCCGCGGCCCGGGCGGCCGCGATGGCCGCGCTGCCGTCGGTCGACCCGTCATCGACCATGATGACCTCGAGGTCGCGGAATGTCTGCGCGGCGATGGATTCCAGGCAGTCCCCCAGCAGATCCTCGTTGTTGAAGAAAGGGACAACAACGCTAATCCGCGGAACTGTCATAGTTAATCCCCCAGGTATCTCCTCTATTTCCTGAGGGCTGATCCTAGAAGATTTAACGCCGACTTGCCGCCGGGATTTGTTACGCCCTTACTCGCCGCGCCAGCTCGGCGGCCGCTTCTCCGCGAACGCCAGCGCGCCTTCCATCGCGTCGGCCGAGCCGAAGACCGGGTTGATGATCTCCGCCTGGCGGGCGAAGGCCTCGCCGCTGTCCCAGTCGGCGGCCTGCGCGACGACCCGCTTGGTCGCCGCCAGGGCCAGCGGGGCGCCGAGCGCCACCCGCCGGGCCAGTTCCGAGGCGCTGGTCAGCGCCTGGCCCTCCGGCACGACCTGGCTGACCAGCCCGGCCGCGGCCAGCCGCTGCGCCGGGTAGTGCTCGCCGGTGAGCGCGATCTCCATGGCCAGGTGGTAGGGGATCCGCCGGGGCAGCCGCAGGAGCCCGCCCGCGGCCGCCACCAGGCCCCGCCGGACCTCGGGCAGGCCGAACCGGGCTGTCTCGCTGGCCACGACCAGGTCGCAGGCCAGGGCCAGCTCGAAGCCGCCGGCCAGCGCGTAGCCCTCGACGGCCGCGATCACCGGCTTGGCCGGCGGCTGCTCCACGATCCCGCCGAAGCCGCGGCCCTCGACCACCGGCGCGTCCCCGGCCAGGAACCCCTTGAGGTCCATGCCGGAGCAGAACGTGCCGCCCGCGCCGGTGAGCACCAGCACCGACACGTCGGCGCGGCCGTCCAGCTCGTCCACCGCCGCCGCGATGCCGTGCGCCACCGCGCCGTTGACCGCGTTCCTGGCCTCGGGGCGGTTGATCGTCACCACTCCGACCCCGTCGCTGACCTCGGTCAGGACCGGCTCCGCCATCGGATCTCCTCGGCTTGTACTGTGCTGCAAACTACTGGTGCTGCAAACTACTGGTGCTGCAAACTACTTGGGCTGGAAAAGATACCGGCTCTGACCGGGCATACTGCCTGACCCGCACAGGTGTTCCCGCCTGTGGCCCTGGCCTGGCCCGATACATCAGCCGTTCCTATTCGTTGCTCGCCATCGTCAGCCGTCCTCGTTCGTCCTGGGACGGCTCGCAGACGGCCCGAGACATTGTGCCATCCCACTTACGGACGCGGGCCGCCGCATGCGCGCTAACGCTGCGGCGGCCCTTGATCACCCAACCGCCAAGACGGAAGGACAACCCGATGGGCACCCTAACGAATCTCCCGCGCCGTGGCCCGGCTAGGCACGCCGTACCGGCGGCCAGGCCGCAGCTGCGACCGCTGGCCCGGCTCGATGTCGAGCAGGCCCGCCAGTTCCTGATGGAGCTGGACGGCCGCACCATCGGCGCTGATGTCACGCACGCGATGTTCCTGCTGGACCGCCTGGCCGAGCACGCCCGGGCGCTGCTGGACGTGATCGACGCGACGGTGACCCCGTGACCGACTACCGCCGCGCCGCCGTCAGCGCGCTGACCACCCTGGCCCGCGAGACCGAGCATGACTTCCCCGGCGTGATCGCGGGCATCCTCGCCCAGGTGGCCGGGAATCTCGGGTCCTCCTATGCGGTCGTCGCCTCCCGGCCGGGCTCATGGGAGGCCGCCTCCATCGAGCAGCTGCTGACGGGCACCGTGGGCTCCGGTGACGAGTACCTGCCGCCGCCCGACCACGGGAAG
>JBOHCO010001227.1:0-4665 GCA_050698895.1 Streptosporangiaceae bacterium | reverse complement strand
GTTCGTGGTCCGGCCCGGCGAGAAGATCGCCACCGACGGCATCGTGCTGGAGGGCAGCTCGGCGGTGGACGCCGCCCTGCTGACCGGCGAGTCGGTCCCGGCCGAGGTCGGGCCGGGCGACCGGGTCACCGGCGCCACGGTCAACGCCGGCGGCCGGCTGATCGTCGAGGCGACCAGCGTCGGCGCCGACACCCAGCTGGCCCGGATGGCCCGCCTGGTCGAGCAGGCCCAGCACGGCAAGGCCGCCGCGCAGCGCCTGGCCGACCGGATCTCGGCCGTGTTCGTGCCCGTGGTCATCGGCCTCGCCCTGCTCACCCTGGGCGGCTGGCTGGCCGTGGACGGCCGCCCGGCCGCGGCGTTCACCGCCGCGGTCGCGGTGCTGATCATCGCCTGCCCGTGCGCGCTGGGCCTGGCCACGCCGACGGCGCTGATGGCGGGCACCGGGCGCGGGGCCCAGCTGGGCATCCTCATCAGGGGCCCGGAAGCGCTGGAGTCCACCCGCGCCATCGACACCGTGGTGCTGGACAAGACCGGCACCGTCACCACCGGCATCATGAGCCTGGTCGCCGTTCACCTGGCCGCCGGCGTGGACCGCGGCCAGGCGCTGCGGCTGGCCGGCGCGGTGGAGCACGCATCCGAGCACCCCATCGGCCGGGCCATCGCCGCCGCGGCGCAGCACGAGGCCGGGACGCTGCCCGCCGTGGACCGGTTCGAGAACCGGCCCGGTCGCGGGGTCCAGGGCGTGGCCGAGGGCCACCTCATCGTCGCCGGGCGGCCCGAGCTGGTGGAGGACTGGGCCCAGCCGCTGCCCGCCGAGCTCGACGCGGCCCGGCAGCGGGCCGAGCGCGCAGGCCGCACCGTGATCGCGGTCGGCTGGGACGGCCGGGCCCGCGCCGTGCTGGAGGTCGCGGACACGGTGCGGCCGACCAGCGCCCAGGCGGTGGCCGAGCTCCGGGCCCTCGGGCTGACCCCGGTCCTGCTGACCGGCGACAACCAGGCCGTCGCGCGGTCGGTCGCGGCCGAGGTCGGCATCGACGAGGTGATCGCGCAGGTGCTGCCCGAGGACAAGGCGTCCGTGGTGGCCGGGCTCCAGGCCCGGGGCCAGGTCGTGGCCATGATCGGCGACGGCGTCAACGACGCGCCCGCCCTGGCCCAGGCCGATCTCGGCCTGGCCATGGGCACCGGCACCGACGCCGCCATCGAGGCCGCCGACCTGACCCTGGTCCGCGGTGACCTGCGCGCCGCCGCCGACGCCATCCGGCTGTCGCGGCGCACCCTGGCCACCATCAAGGGCAATCTGGGCTGGGCCTTCGGCTACAACCTGGCCGCGCTGCCGCTGGCGGCGCTCGGCCTGCTCAACCCGATGATCGCCGGGGCGGCGATGGCCTTCTCCTCGGTCTTCGTGGTCAGCAACAGCCTGCGGCTGCGTGGCTTCCAGCCCGCCGCCCCGCGTGATGGCCTGCGCCGGCGTGTGACTGGGGGTCGGCGTGCACCAGGGCGCCGGTCAGCCGCGGCAGCGCGTGCAGGAGCGCGTGCTCCGCGCTGACCGCCACCTGGTGGGCCTCGACGACCGTGGCGCCGGCGTCCACGATCACCTCGCACTCGGCCCGGAGCTGGTGGCCGGTCCAGCGCAGCCGGACCTGGCCGGTGCCCAGCACGCCCGGGGTCTGGCCCAGCGCCTGCTCGGCCCGGTCGACCAGGGCCGGGTCCACGGCGTCCATCAGCCGCCGCCAGATCTCCCGCGCCGCCTGGCGCAGCACGGCCAGGATGGCCACGGTGATCAGCAGGCCGACGACCGGGTCGGCCCAGTCCCAGCCCAGCGCCACGCCGCCGACGCCGAGCAGCACGGCCAGCGAGGTGAATCCGTCGGTGCGGGCGTGCAGCCCGTCGGCGACCAGCGCCGCCGAGCCGATCCGCCGGCCGACGCCGATCCGGTACCGGGCCACGATCTCGTTGCCCGCGAAGCCGATCAGCGCCGCGACGGCCACGGCCAGGAGGCCGGACACCGGGCGCGGGTGGGCGAGCCGGGCCAGCGCCGCCACGGCGGTCAGCGCCGACGACGCGGCGATGAGGACCACGATGGCCACCCCGGCCAGGTCCTCGGCCCGGCCGTAGCCGTAGGTGTAGCGGCGGGTCGGCGGCCGCCGCCCGGCGATGAACGCGATCGCCAGCGGGACGGCGGTGAGCGCGTCGGCCGCGTTGTGCAGCGTGTCGCCGAGCAGCGCCACCGAGCCGGAGACCGCCACCACCGCGGCCTGCAGCGCGGCCGTGCCGGCCAGCACGGCCAGCGAGATCCACAGCGTGCGCATGCCCGCCGCGCTGGCCTCCATGGCCGGGTCGACCTTGTCGGCGGGCTCGTGTGAGTGCGGGCGCAGCAGGTGGCCGAGCCGGGCCGCCGCCCCGTGCCGGTGACCGTGCTCATGCGCGTGCTCGTGGTGCTCGTGCCCGGGCTGGCTCATGCCGTACAGCATGACTGGACCAGCGGATTGCAGCACCTCGACAACGACCAGCTCAGCGCACCTGCAAGGCCTTCGCAGCCCTTGTTATTGCGCTGGGATTTAGTGCCCGCAGCCCAGATACGAGAGGTACTCGCGGACCGGCATCCGGTACAGCCGGGCTGACTGGGGGTTGCTCAGCACCAGGTCGAACACCCACCGCCGGTGCGCGTAGAACCAGTAGTCGGTGAGCTGCTGGCCGCCGATGTCGTAGCGCACCAGCCAGGCGCCGCGGGGACCGGGCCGAGCGCTGTAGGTCCGGGCGGTCTGCGGTCCGGCCGGGCACTCCTGGTGGCGCCGGATGTAGGAGTTCCTGGTGATGATGGCCTGGCTGCGGGCATCCCAGCGAGCGTAGACCGGCCCGTATTCGCCGCGGTCGTAGTCGTTGTTGAACTCCGTGGCGATCCTGAGCAGGGCCGGTCCGGTCCGCGGATCGGGCGGCAGCGGCGGGTGCGCCGCCGCCCGCGACCCGGCGCTCCCGGCGCAGCCGGCGACCAGCATGGCCGCCGCCCCGGCGAGCAGCGCCCGCATCCTGACGCGCATGGGTCAGCCGAGGTCGAGGAGCTGCTCGTAGAAACCACCGAAGCCGCGCTCGGGGTCGGTCAGGTGGATCTCCAGGATCCAGTGGCAGCGTCGCCCGGCACGGTCGGCGCGGCGCAGCGGCGTGGTGTTGCCCGGCGCGATGTAGGACCCGATCCGGGCGCCGTCGATGGTCTCGTGCGGGAACTCCCCCACCAGGTGGCCCGCGTGCCAGCCGCCCGAGGTCCAGCCGGCCTGGCCGGCCAGGGCCGCGACGGTCTCGTAGAGCTGCCGGCCGGTGATGGCGGGGTCGGCCGCGAAGGCCTCCCGCCCGGCCCGGAAGATCACCGGCAGGTCATCGCGCAGCCGCTGCTTGACCGGGTCGGCGCCGAGCACGAAGGTGCGGCCGAAGTCGGCCTCGAACTCCTCGAAGATCGGCCCGAAGTCGGCGAACGCAATGTCGTCGGCGTCGATGACCCGGTCCGGCGGGTTCTCCTGGTACGGCTGGAGCGTGTTCGGGCCAGAGCGGACGATCCGCTTGTGCCAGTGCCGCGTCGGGCCGAACATCTCGTTGGCCAGGTCCCGGATGCGATCGCCGACCTCGCGCTCGCCCGCGCCCGGCGCGACCAGGCCCTGGTCGGCCACGGCCGCGAACAGATCCTCCGCCTTGGCCTGGGCCGCCAGCAGGCTCTCCGCGCGCCGGTCCTCGTCAGTCATGGAACTGACCCTAGCCATCCTGTTCCGGCCAGAGCCATCCGGTTTCGGCCCCGAGTAACGGACGATGTAGCCGGGAACCTTGGGCGCCGGGAACTCGGTGGTCGCGGACATCGCAGCAACGGTGGCAGGCTGGGCCGTATGGAGGAGCAGGCGCTGGCGGGCGGGTACGTGACCGAGGTGGTCCGGGTCGGGGACACGGTGCGGCGGACCCCGCCGTCCGACCCGGCGTTCGTGCATGAGTTGCTCGGGCTGTTCGAGCGGCGGGGCTGGCCGGGGGCGCCGCGCTTCCTGGGCCACGATGAGCAGGGCCGGGAGGTGCTGACCTTCCTGGCCGGCCATGTGGCCTGGGCGGGGGAGCAGCCGGCGGCGGTGACCTCGCCGGCCAGCCTGGCCCGGATGGCGGAGCTGGTGCGGGAGTTCCACGACCTGACCGCGGGCACGCCGCTGGCCGGGGGCCAGGAGGTGGTCTGCCACAACGACCTGTCGCCGAGGAACACGGTCTACCGCGACGCGGGCGTCGGGCTGACCCCGGTGGCGTTCATCGACTGGGACATCGCCGCGCCCGGCGAGCGGATCCACGACGTCGCCTTCGTCTGCTGGCAGTTCCTGGACCTGGGCCCGGGCATCACCGACGTGGCGGCGGCGAGCCGGGGCCTGCGGCTGATCTGTGACGCCTACGGCCTGGACGACCGGGGCCGCCTGATCGACACGATCTGGTGGTGGCAGGACCGGTGCTGGCGCGGCATCGAGGCCGGCGCCGCCGCGGGCGACCCGGCGATGGCGGGGCTGCGCGACCGGGGGGCCGCGGGCTCCGTCCGGGCGGCGGCTGACTGGGTCGCGCGGCACCGGGCCGGGCTCGCCGCCGCGCTGGAAACCGGGTCGCCGGGGGGCGGCGCCGGCTCCTAGCATCGTGCGGGTGATCTACCAGCACCCC
>JBOHCO010001226.1:0-2069 GCA_050698895.1 Streptosporangiaceae bacterium | reverse complement strand
CTGAGCGGGCCAGCCCGAGGACCTGGTGGCCGGCGCCGATGAGTTCGGGCACGACGGCCGAGCCGATCCAGCCGGACGCTCCAGTGACGAAGATGCGCATGGATGGTCTCCTTGGTAGTGATGCGATTGAGTCGCATGAATCCTAGCACAGTGGCGCGACTGCGTCGCATGCTTAGTGATGCGATCCGGTCGCCTCGCTTAGACTGTGACGGTGAGCAGATGGGCACCGGACGCGCGTAAGCGCCTGGAGACGGCCGCGCTGGACCTGTTCGTCGAGAACGGGTACGAGGAGACGACCGTCGCGCAGATCGCGGATCGCGCCGGCTTGAACCGCGCCACCTTCTTCCGGCACTTCGCCGATAAGCGGGAGGTCCTGTTTGGCGGTGAAGACGTGCTGGCCGGGCTGTTCGCCGACGCCATCCGGGCGGCCTCCCCGGACGCGACGGTCACCGAGTGCCTGCAGGCAGCGTTCGCGGCCGCCGATGTCGCGATGACCCCGCAGCAACGGGCCAGGGCCGCCCAGCGCGTGCTGGTGGTCGCGGCGAACAGCGAGCTGCAGGAGCGGGGACTGCTCAAACACGCCCGGATCGCCGGGTCGATCAGCGCCGCCCTGCGCGAACGGGGCGCGGACGAGCTGACCGCCAGGCTGGGGGCGGAAGTGGGGGTGCTCGCCTTCAGAATCGCCGTTGAGCGCTGGATGAAGGCGGACGATGACGAACCGTTCGCGCTCCATGCCGAAGCGGCCTTGAGTGACCTGCAGGTGCGCGCCGCCGAGCTTGACTCCCGGTCCCGCCTTTCAGCCTGACCCGCACATGCAGCCTGAACCGCGGATCGTCACCGTCGGCAGCAGGAAACTCGCGGTCGAGGACGCCGGACCTGACTCGGGCTTCCCGGTCCTGATGATGAACGGCGCCGGCTCTCGGCACCTGTTCCCCCCAGCCGTACGCGAGGGTCAGGAGCAGGGCTTTCGCCTGATCGGCTACGACCGCCCCGGCTGCGGCGGGTCAACGACCCGGCCCGGGCGCCGGATCGCCAACTGCGCCGGAGATATCCGGGCGATCGTGAGTGAGCTGGGCATCTCCCGAGCCGCGGTGTGGGGATCGTCGGGCGGCGGGCCCTATGCGCTCGCCGCGGCGGCAAGGCTGCCGCAGATCGTGGCCGCCGCGTGCGTGTTCGCGTCGGTCGGGCCCTACGGTGAGCAGGACCTCGACTGGGCCGAAGGCCTCGGCGGCGATGAACTGCGTGAGGAGATCCGCAGGTGCTTCGAGGAGCCGGAGCGAGCACGGGCGGAGTTCCGGGCCCGCTCCGCGGTGACGCTCGCGGAGCGGGGCTCGGCTGACTGGTGGCTGCGCCGGTGGGGAGACCGCGCTGAGCAGGACGCCGCGCACAGCCGGGAGTCGGCCGAGTACCTCGCCCGGTGCACCCGCGGCGCCCTGCGTGCTGGCGACGACGGGACCTTCGACGACGATGGTTCCTGGGCGGACCACAGCGCCTTCTACTACCCCTGGCAGTTCGATCTCGCCGACATTCAGGCGCCGGTCAGCTTGTGGCACGGCCGGAAAGACTTCCTTCCGGTCAGCCACGCCCGGTGGCTGGCCGATCGCATCCCCAGCGTGGTCACTCACTTTCCGCCCGATGAAGACCACAGCAACGTCGAGGAGAACAACCGGGCTGCTGCGTTCGCCTGGCTGAAGGCATCCGGCGGTCAGAGTTGATGCCCTAGGCGACCAGATCGGGATTCAGTCCCGCCCGAGACAGGCGGGTCCGCGCTTCGTGCCGCGTCAGGATCTGCTCGGGATCGCCGTCGAGGGACTTTGTCTTGGCGTCGAACGCGCGCTGCCACAGTCCGGCGGCCCAGCATGCCGCGTAGTCCCGGGACGTCCAGCGGCCGCCGCGGGCCTGCTGATAGGCGTCGAGAAAGACCGCGCTGGCATCGACGTCGGCCATCCTGGACGGGTCGTCAATGCCGAGGAAGCTGACCGCGGCGAATCCGGCAATCGCCGGCTCAGGCTGGCAGATCACGCTGTCCCAGTCGTGCACGGCGATCAGCTCCGCGCCCTGCCAGCACA
>JBOHCO010001225.1:0-1455 GCA_050698895.1 Streptosporangiaceae bacterium | reverse complement strand
ACCTGGACCCGGCCGACTGGCAGCGGCCCACGGTGTGCCCGGGCTGGCGGGTGCAGGACGTGGTGGCGCACGTGGCGCACGACTACATCAGGAAGCTGTCGGGCGCCAGGGACGACTACGGGATGTCCGGGCCGCGGCCGGGGGAGAGCCTGCCGGACTTCCTGGCCCGGGTGAACCAGGACTTCGTGGACACGGCGGCGTCGTGGAGCCCGCGGGTGCTCATCGACCTGATCGGCCACCTGGGCCCGCAGCTCGACGAGCTGCGGGCGGCGCGGGACCTGGACCGCCCGGGGATGTCGGTCTCCTGGGCCGCGCCGGACGTGCCGGCCCCGACGTGGCTCGACGTGGCCCGCGAGTACACCGAGGGCTGGGTGCACCAGCAGCAGGTCCGCGACGCCGTCGGCCGGCCCGGCGCGGATGGCGCGGAGCTGACCGGCGCGGTCACCGACACCTTCCTGCGGGCGGTGCCCTACACGCTGCGGAACCGGGCGGCGCCGGCCGGCACCGCGGTGCACATCCGGGTCACCGGCCCGGGCGGCGGGGACTGGACGGCGCGGCGGGAGGACGGGTTCTGGGCGCTGGACCGCGGCGCGGCGGCCGGACGGCCGGGGGCGCGGGCCGATATCTCGGCGGACGGGCTGTGGCGGGTGGCGACCAGGAACATCACGGTCGACGCGGCGCTGCGGCAGGCCACGATCACGGGCGACCAGGCGCTGGGCGCCGCGGTGCTGAGCCTGGTCTCGATCATCCGCTGAGCGAGCCGCCGGGGTACCGGGCCGCCACGGTGGTGGTGACGCGCCCGGTGTCGATGTCGTACACGTGGCCGGAGACGCTGACCTTGGGGGACAGCCGCGGCGAGGCGAGCAGGAGGTCCACGTCGGCCCGGACCGTGGCCTGCGGGTCGGCCACCGCGGCGGCGGCCAGCGCCGCCTCCTCCTGGCCGGTCGCCTCGGCGGCCTGGTGCCGGAAGGCGGGGTCGGCGAGGAAGCTGGTGCCGCACTGGGTGTGGTGGATGACCGCGACCTCGAACAGCCGGCCCGGCTCGAGCTGGCCGCCGAACAGCTGGTCGGCGAGGAAGGCCAGGTAGGCCAGGTCGTCGATGACGGCCGGGGTGACCCGTCCGCCCGCGTTGCGCAGCACCGGAGCGTCGCCGAGCCGGAGCCCGAGGACGTCGGCCGGGTCGACCCGGTGGTCCAGGCAGGTCACGAGGACCACCTGGGCGGCAGGCGGCGCGAGCGGGACGGGAACGTGGGTGCGGGCGAACTGCTCGTTGCGCTCGAGCAGCGGGGTCATCCGGGTCATGATGCACTCTCCTCAGTCAGTTAGTGGACGCTGTCCACATTAACTCAGATAGTGGACGCCGTCCACTTTGCTATTCTCCTGGGGTGAAGGTGAGCCAGGCGGCAGCGGCCGCGGGCCCGGCGGCGGGCCCGGGGCAAAGGCGCCGCCGTCCGC
>JBOHCO010001224.1:0-8354 GCA_050698895.1 Streptosporangiaceae bacterium | reverse complement strand
TCGGTCGCCGCCGGATGGCCCTCGATCACGGCCATCACCAGTCCCAGCGCCTCGTCCTGGGTGAAGACGACCGGTGGCAGCCGCATCCCCCGGCCGAGCCGGTAGCCGCCATACCGGCCGCGTGACGACTCGACGGGTATCCCGGCCTCTCGCAAGATCGCGACGTACCGGCGTGCCGCGCGCTGCGTGACCCCGAGGCGCTCGGCGATCTGGTCGGCGGTCGTGCCGGGCTGCATCTGCAGGATCTCGAGTGTCTGCAGCGCGCGAGCCGTGGGGCTGACCTTAGATGCCACGCCACGAGCGTAGGAGACTCGCCGTGCTAACCGGAAGTCGATCGTCCGGTTATGCCTCTACGGTGACAATCTGTACGCACCACGGAGGGAGCAGCTAACACCATGGATTTCGTTCTCATCGCCGGTCTGTGGCTCGACGGGTCCGCGTGGGACGCGGTCGCTGCGCAGCTGCGGGCGCTGGGCCATCAGGCCGTGCCCGTGTGGCTGCCTGGCCAGGGAGTGCCGCCGGACACGGCGACGCTCGAGGACCAGCATGCGGCCGTGCTGGCGGCAATAGATGCCGCTGCCGGCCAGGTGGTGGTCACCGGTCATTCGGCCACCTGCACGCTCGCCTGGATGGCTGCCGATGCCCGGCCGGGCAAGGTGGCGCGGGTCGCGATGATCGGGGGCTTCCCGTCCGGTGACGGCGAGACGTACGCCGCCTCCTTCGAGCTGGCAGACGGCCGCATGCCGTTCCCCGGGTGGGGCGCGTTCGACGGCCCGGACTCCGCTGACCTTGACGAGCAGCAGCGCCGCCGCATCGCAGACGCCGCGATCCCGGTTCCCGAAGGCGTGGCCAAGGGGGTCGTGCGTCTGCGCGACGAGCGGCGGTTCGACGTACCTGTCACGCTGATCTGCCCCGAGTTCTCCCCGGCGCAGGCCAAGGAGTGGATCGACGGGGGCGAGCTGCCGGAGCTTTCCAGGGCCCGGCACATCGATTACGCCGACATCGAGTCGGGCCACTGGCCGATGTTCACCCGTCCGGCTGAGCTTGCCAGCCTGCTGGCCGAGGCCAGCAATGGCTGACCGCCGCCCATCACCGGCATCCAGCCCGGCGAGCCAGCCTGATGGGGGGACCTACACGGTCCGGCCGCTGGACGTATCCACCTGGGACGCGTTCGCGGACCTGGTCGAGCGCAACAACGGGATCTACGGAGGCTGCTGGTGCGTCGGATTTCACTCGGCGTACCACCGTGAGATCAGCGACAATCGTGCGCTGAAGGAGCAGCTCGTGCGGGCGGGCGAGGCACACGCGGCGCTGGTTTTCGACGAGCAGGGGGTCGCGCAGGGCTGGTGCCAGTACGGCAGCACGGACGAGCTCGGGCTCAAGCACCTCCGTGAATACCGCAAAGACCCACCGCCCCCCGCGCGCTGGCGGATCACCTGCATATTCACCGACAAGCGGCATCGCGGCCAGGGGATCGCGCGAGCCGGGCTTGGGGGCGCACTAGCGCAGATAGCCGCCGCTGGCGGCGGTCTGGTCGAAGCGATCTCCGAGACCACCACCGGCCGCGAAGCTCAGGGCCGGTTCCTGTTCAGCGCGACGGTAGAGCTGTTCGAGGACCACGGGTTCGCGCGGGGACGGCAGGTAGGCAAGCACGCGTGGATCGTCAGCCGGGACATCGACCCGGCGTAAGGGCGCTGCCCGCCGGCTCAGCCACTGAGCAGCTGGCACTGAGCAGCTGGCACTGAGCAGCCGGGAGGCGGCGTGGTACTTGCGGCAGGGCGCCCAGGTGCAGCTGGTACAGGTCGATCCGGTCGGTGCCCAGCCGCCGCAATGACTGCTCGCAGGCCCGCCGGATGTATGCGGCGCAGACATCCTGGCCCGTCAGTCTAGGTCAGGCCAGCGCACTCAAGCGCCTCGGTGTGGGTGGTTCCACCCAGGCCGTGGCCAGGGGGCAAGAGGGGTAAGCCGACCCCTGCCGCGGACCGGGGCCGGCGGGCGAATCTATGTACCAGGGGTATCGCGCGTTTAGCATAGTGATATCACTTTAAAGTTCAGGCGCCGTCAGAAAGGCAGGTAACCCCATGAGCCTCAACGGCGGATGGGTCAGCTACGGCGGGGACGCCAGGATTGAGCTCGCGGCCGGCCTGCTGGCCGCCGCGGGCTGCGCGGCCTTTGCGGGCTTCCGGCTGCGGCGCACCATCCGGGCCACCCGGCCACCTACTTCGGTCGTGGTCCTCATGTTCTCGCTCTGGGGCATCTCGCTCGTCGCGTTCCTGGCCGGGTTCACGGTCTACATCAAGCAATACCTGCACGACTATCCCAACATCGGTCCGGGGGTCACTGATCCCATCACCCCGGTGACCTTGCTGGCCGCGGTGGCCGTCTTCGGGATCATCATGACCCGCACCGGGTACCGGTTCCGGACCAGGCTGGGCGGCGCGGTCGTCGGCGCGATGGCCGCGCCGATGATCTTCGAGTTGCCATTCGATCTCATCGTGATGGCCAGGACCTACCCGCCGCTGTTGCCCGACCCTGCCTTCTACCGGGCGGTATTCTTCACGCCCCTGTTCCTGATCGAGATCACCACGTTGTGGCTGCTCACACTGTCGCCCATGGTGCGGCTGCGCAGATCCACGTTCTTCTGGTTCGCGTTGATGCTCGGGGTGTTCGGGATCTGGGCCCTGTCCGGCTACGGTTACCCGAATGCCGCGCTGCCCATCACGATGAACGTGATCTCCAAGATCCTGGCCTTCGTCGCCGCCCTGACCCTGTTCCTGCCCGGCCGGCTCAGGGACTGGCGAACGGACGGGCCCGGCCGCGAGCAGGCCCAGCAGCTGGCACCCCGCCGCGAGCAGATCCCGCGGCCGGTCATGGCGGCTCCACCCCCGGTAGTGGTCTCCCGCCGCGATCCGATCCAGCCGTCACTCAGCACCACGCATCCAGCCAAGGAGGCTGTCATGGGCGAAGCAGCGATCAAGGTTCTCGGACTGCGTAAGAGCTTCGGTGAGAAGGAGGCGGTGGCCGGGATGGACCTGGAGATCGCGGCCGGCTCCTTCGCCGGGCTGGTCGGGCCGAACGGCGCCGGGAAGACGACCTCACTGTCGATGATGACCGGCCTGCTGCGGCCCGACGCCGGGCAGATCCTGATCAACGGACTGGACGTGTGGGCCGACCCGCCCGCCGCCAAGGCCATCATCGGCGTGGTGCCGGCCGAAGCCCGGCTGTTCGACCGGCTCAGCGGCGAGGAGCTGCTGGAATACACCGGGCGGCTGCGCGGCCTGCCGGCCGCCGAGGCGCGATCGAGGACAGCGCAGCTCCTGGACGTGCTGGACCTGACCGCCGACGCGAAACGGCTGGTCGCGGACTACTCCACCGGCATGCGCAAGAAGGCCGCCCTCGGCTGCGCGCTGATCCACAACCCGTCGGTGCTGTTCCTCGACGAGCCGCTGGAAGGCGTGGACCCGGTATCAGCCGAGGCGATCCGCCGGATGCTGACCAACTATGTCGGCTCGGGCTCGACAGTGCTGTTCTCCAGCCATGTCATGGAACTGGTCGAGCAGGTCTGCGACCACGTCTCCATCATCAGCCAGGGCCACATCGTGGCCTCTGGCCCCACTGAGCAGGTGCGGGGCGGTGAGACCCTGCAACGGGCGTTCATCGACCTGGTCGGCTCGAAGGCCAGCGAGGAGGGACTGTCATGGCTTGGCTCCTCGTCCAGCTGAAGCTGCGCCTGCTGACCAACGCGCTGCGGTCGTCCAGCCGGGCCAAGGCCTCGTTCATCGTCAGCACCACGTTCGCCGTGCTGACCGCGCTCGGCATGTTCGCGCTGCTGGCCGTGCTGCACGGCCAGAGCACCGCGGTCGATCTGACCTCGGTCCTGTTCACCGTGTTCGCCTTCGGCTGGCTGATCATGCCGCTGCTGGCCTTCGGCCTGGACAGCACCCTGGATCCGGCCACGATGGCCCTGTACCCGCTGCGGACCGGCCAGCTCGCCACCGGGCTGCTGGCCGCCTCGGCCACCGGCGCCTGGCCGGCCGCCAACGTGATCGGCCTGCTCGGGGTGCTGATCGGGCTGGCCCGCGGCGGCCTCGGCGTGCTCGTCGCCCTGGTCGCGGTGCTGCTGGAGGTGCTGTTCTGCATCACCCTGGCCCGCTTCGTGACCACCAGCATGGCCGGGCTGCTGCGCTCCCGCCGCGGCAAGGACCTGGCTGCCTTCCTGTTCATCCCGATCATCGCCCTGTACGAGTTCTTCACCCAGGTGGTGCCGAAGCTGGCCGAGACCGGGCGGCTGACCACCGCGAGCTTCACCGGTTTCGACGCGTGGATGCGCTGGCTGCCGCCGGGCCTGGCCGCGCACGCGATCCAGGACGCCTCGGACGGGCACGCTGGCACTGCCCTGTGGCGGCTGGCGCTGCTGGCTGGCGTCGTCGTCGTGCTCGGCTGGCTGTGGATCCGGTCGCTGAACCGCGCCCTGGTCTCCTCGGACTCCTCCACTCAGTCATCGCAGGTGCGCGCCGCGGCGCTGCCATTCGCCCGGTTCGGCCTGCGCGGCGCGGTGGCCGCCCGATTCTGGATCTACCAGCGCCGCGAGCCGCTCTCGCTGGTCTACTGGGGCATGACCGCGGTCATCACGGTCGCCGCCTCCATCAGCTCCATCATCGGCCCCATGCACCATCCCGCCGTGACGTTCCTGAGCGCGGTCCTCGGCGCGGCGTTCATCGGCTACTTCCACGCGAACGCGATCGGGTCGACCGGGCCGTCCTTCGTCCTGGAGGCCGCCGCGCTGAGCGACCGCAACACGCTGCGGGCCTACCTCTCCGGCCAGAACATCGTGCTCGCCGTGATCGGGATACCGCTGCTCGTCGCGCTGACTTTCGGCCTGGGCGCCGCGGCCGGGTTCCCGACCTTCGGGTTCGAGACCATGCCGGTGGCCCTGGCCGCCCTGGGCGCCGCGCTGGCCCTGAGCAACATCATCACGGTCACCGGCGCCTACCCGGTGGTCAAGCGGGTGGGCAGCCCCATCTACACGTCCGCGCCCGGCTACGGGTCCAGCCGGGTGGCGGCCAGCTTCGGCACCATCTTCGGCGTGCCCATCCTGGCCGCCCCGGTGATCGTCGCCGCGGTGCTCACCGCGGGCGCCCCGCTGGCCATCCGGGCCCCGCTGCTCACGGTCGGCGGCGCCGCCTACGGCCTCGCGATGGCCTGGGCCGGAGTGCGGATCGCGGCCGCCGCCGGCGAGGGCAAGATGCCGGAGCTCAGCCAGCTCGCCCTGGCCAGCCAGGTGTAACCGCAGGACGCTGAACCACCGGGTCAGTACGACGACGACCGCAACCCGCGCGCCAGGCAGCGTTTCTGGGAGCACCAGGACCCGTACCTCGACACCGCGGCCTGGGTGCTCAGCCTGCTCGACCTGGCGCCCGGGATGCGGGTCCGACGCCGGGTGCGGGAACGGGGTCTACCTGCGCGCGCCCGGCCAGCATGCCGCCGGCGGTGATCCGCGATCCCGCGCTGGCCGCGGACTTCGTGGCCAGCCGGGCCACCTTCTGCCGGGACGAGACCGTTCATCTGCCGGCAGGCCGGCCGCTCAGCCGGGCAGCCGGCAGGCCGGCCGGTCGGGTGAGCACGCCCCGGACGAACCGCCGGACCGCGGCTGCGTCCAGCTCGGCGGCGGGCTGGCACCGCTGCCGGGCCAGCGCGGCCTCGATCAGCTCGCGGTCCGGGCCCGGCACCCGGCTCAGGGCCCACTCGCCGCCGTCGATCTTCGACACCAGCGTGCCGTCGGCCGCGTACCGCCAGGCCCGGCAGGCGTTGAGCACCGCGTACTCGCCGGGCGACTGCCCGGCGGCCCAGCGCAGCTCGGCCGCGAGCCGGGCCCGCACCAGCTCGCCGGGGACCGGGGCGAACACCTGGTCCGCCGGGCGGCCCGGCCGCAGCAGCCGCCCGGCCGCGCGGCACACGGCGAAGTGCAGCACCAGGTCCGGGTCGCCATCACGCAGGTGACCGTCGACGACCTTGCGGTCCTCGGGTCCGGTGGTCAGGTGCAGCTCGAACGGGGGCCGCGCCACCGGATGCCGGGCCGCGGCCAGCGTGACCACGCTCAGCTCCAGCCCCCGCGCCGGGCCGGGCCGCCGCTCCTCGGTCAGCGCCCCGGCGGCGGCGGCCTGCTGCGCGGCCGTCATCGCGCCCTCGGTGACGGCCAGGATGTCGATGTCGCTGCGCCGGGCGTCGAAGCCGCCCAGCGCCGCCGAGCCGTGCAGGTACGCCCCGGTCAGATCCGGGCCCAGCACGTCGGCCAGCACCTCGGCGACGTCCGTCGCGTACCGCTGCGACCTGGCGTCCATGAGTCGCGAACCTAGTCCATGACCCCGCCGGTGACCTCGTCCGGGAGGGGCACGGGCGCGTAGTCCGGCCGCTCCGGGTCCCGGACCCCGGGCACGAAGACAACCAGGCAGGATAGGGCGGACAGCCCGGCGCCGACCAGCACCGTCGCGCGGACTCCGATCGAGCCGGCCAGCGCCCCCGCGAACAGCAGGCCCAGGGGCGACAGGCAGATGGAGAAGAGCCAGTCGACCGAGGAGGCGCGCCCGAGCAGGTGCGCGGGCACCGCGATCTGCATGAGCGCGCCCCACAGCAGGTTCCCGTAGGTGAGCCCGAAGTAGGTGACCGAGCCGCAGAGCGCGACGACCACGACGTCCGGGGCGACGCCTACCCCCACCAGCGCGACGGACGCCGCGGCCCAGGCGGCCCAGATCATGCTCATCCGCCGCCTCGGCGAGCCCAGGCGCCCGGCTAGCACGGCGGCCAGCAGCCCGCCCGCCCCGCTCGCGGCGAACGTCGCCCCGTAGGCAGCGGGACCCTGGTGGAGGACGTCGCGCACGATGAGCGGGATGGTGACGGCGGTCGGGGAGAACGCGGCGAAGTTGGCCACCCCGGCGGCGAGGATCCCGTACCAGAGCCAGCGCTGGCGAACCGTCCAGCGCAGGCCCTGGCGGGCGTCGGCCGCGACGGACCGCCCCGACGGGGCCGGCGCGGGGACATGAGCCATCACCAGCACGCACAGCCCGCTGACGACGAAGGTCCCGGCGTCGATGGCGAACGCCGCCGAGGTTCCCCCGGCGGCGACGATCACGCCACCGAGCGCCGGCCCGAGAAACGACGCGCCGATGGTCTGGCTCGCGCTGTTGAACGCGTTGCCCTGGGTGAGGAGCTCGGCCGGCAGGAGCTCCGGCATGATCGCCCGGTACGCGGGATAGAAGAAGGCGTCCCCGGCGCCGACGGCGGCGGACAGCACGACGAGTTCCGTGAGGGTCAGCGCGCGGGCCATGACGAGCGCGGCGAGCGCCGCGATGGCGCCCGCGCGCAGGGCATTCGCCCCCAGTACGACAAAGCGCCGCGGGAGCCGGTCGACCAGTGCTCCGGCGAAGATGAGGAACAGGGCGTTCGGCGCGACCCGGGCCGCCTCGACGTACCCGAGGGCGGTGGCGTGATCGCTGATGTGCAGCGCCTCGAGCGCGATCGCGACCGTGTAGATCCCGTCGCCGAGGACGGAGATCGTCTGCCCGCCCCACAGCAGGACGTAGTCACGGTGGCGCAGCGCCCGGGGTAGTGCACCCATGTGCCACGACGCTACGACCTAGAGTCCGCTCTAGCTCAAGGCCCGGTCGACGCGAGCCTGGCTCATGACCGGCCGGGCGTCCCGTTGCCCGCGGACTGGGTGCGGGCAACAGGACATCCGGGCCCCCGGACCAGCGGCCTAGCCGGCCGGCCGGGACGAGGCAGCGTTCCAGAACGCGCACTGGTGCTCGGCCCCGTAGGCGGCGGCCGTGATGGTGCGGGTCTGGCCGCCGGGCCGCAGGGACATCAGCAGCCGGCTCGAGTAGGCCGGCCAGGCGGGCTGGCCGGGTACCTCGGGCGCGCCGAACGTGGTGAACGCGCCCCAGTACCTGACCATCTGCCGGGACAGCTCGAGCTGCCTCGGGGTGAGCAGGTCATACAGCGAGTAGCCGTTGTTGAAGCTGGGCCACAGGTAGGCCAGCTCCATCGCGTGGCCGGCGCCCCACTGGTAGCCGGGATGGTCGTTGTTGAGCCCGGGGGCGTGCAGGTCGTCGAACTGGTAGAAGAACGTCGGGGTGGTGGCGGCGAACTGGGCGGCCAGGTTCTGTTCCTGGCAGCCGCCGATCCCGGTGATGAAGCCGCTGTCGTTCCAGATGTCCCCGATCATGTAAGCGGCCGTGTACGGGCTGGGATAGGAGCTCCACGGGTACCGGGCCAGGATGGCCGGCGCCCTGGACCCGAACTCCTGGGTAATGAGCGCATCCGCCTGCTGCTGGGTGAACCCGGCGAACCCCTGGGCG
>JBOHCO010001223.1:0-7113 GCA_050698895.1 Streptosporangiaceae bacterium | reverse complement strand
CGTCGATGTCGGCGTAGGCGGCCAGCCGCAGGTCGGTCTTGGCCGCGCGGCGGCCGTCGCCCAGCGCCGTGGTGCCCTGGTCACCGGTGCGCGTGTAGATACGGGACAGCACGATGGGCGTCTCTTGACGGTCGGCAGGCATGTCTCCACGGTAGCGGCCCGGCGTCCGGGGCGGGCCGGGGGAGTGCGTGACCATCACATGACCCAAATCCGGACTCTGCCTGTCCATAAAATGGGACTGGTGGGCCGTACGGGGTCGCATCGGGGTCGCATCGGGGCACAGACGTCAAGATGTCGCTATCGATGGGTGGCGGAGTGTAAGCGCCAGGATTCGGGGCAGTACGAAGTTGCAAGGCTCTGACCTTGGGTATTCACATCTAGGCAACGATGTGACATCGTATAGATACAAAGAGTGATGCACAGTCCAGACGAGGGGCCGCTGCTCTGGGTGGCGGTCTGACCAGGAACTCTGATCGGACCGAAAACAGGAGATACGGTCCGCAGAGCGGTCGCTACGGCGACCAAACGGCCATCTCGCGCATGTGCCGGCGGTTCTCGGGGGCCCGCCGGCCCCGGGGATGGCTTAGGGGTGGGGGGAGCGCGCTCCCGGCTATCTGGCCGGGAGCGCGCTCATTTCTGCGTTCCCGCTGATACTGGCCGATACCGCCGATACCCGCTAGTAGGGTAATGCGCGGCATTAGCCACGTTCGGGAGGTAGGCCGTGTATGACTACGTCATCGTGGGTGCCGGCAGCGCGGGCTGCGTCCTGGCCTCGCGGCTGACCGAGAACCCCGATACCCGGGTCCTGGTCCTGGAGGCCGGCCCCCCGGACGAGGCCGACGAGATCCACATCCCGGCGGCCGTCAGCACGCTGTTCAAGAGCACCTACGACTGGGACTACCAGACCGAGCCCCAGTCGCGGGCGGGCGACCGGTCGATCTACTGGCCGCGCGGCCGGGTGCTGGGCGGATCCTCGTCCATCAACGCGATGATCTACATCCGCGGCAGCCGGTACGACTACGACACCTGGCGGGACGAGTACGGCTGCGACGGCTGGGGCTACACCGACCTGATGCCGTACTTCCTGCGCGCCGAGGGCAACTCGCGGGGCGAGTCGGCCTTTCACGGCGCCACCGGCCCGCTCAGCGTCCAGGACCTGCGCTACAAGTCCAGCCTGACCGGCGCGTTCGTGGCCGCGGCCCAGGCCTGCGGGGTGCCCGCCAACGACGACTTCAACGGCGCCCGGCAGGACGGCGTGGGCTACTACCAGGTCACCCAGCGCGGCGGCCGGCGGTGGTCGGCGGCCGACGCCTACCTGCACCCGGCCGCCGAGCGGCCCAACCTGACCATCCTCACCGACGCCCTGGCCACCACCATCGAGATCGAGGGCGGCCGGGCCATCGGCGTGCGCTACCTGCACCGCGGCGCCGAGGAGTTCGCCGTGGCCGACGCGGAGATCATCCTGGCCGGCGGCGCCATCGGCAGCCCGCAGCTGCTCATGCTGTCCGGCGTCGGTCCGGCCGACCACCTGCGCGAGCACAACATCCCGGTGATGGCCGACAGCCCCGGCGTGGGCGCGAACCTGTCCGACCACCCGGTCGTCCCGGCCATGTGGAGCACGCCGCGCACCCGCGGCCTGTGGGAGAAGTCCGGGCCGCGCAACCTGGCCCGGTGGCAGCTCACCCACGCCGGGCCGCTGGCCACCAACGTGGCCGAGGCGGGCGGGTTCACCCGGACCGACCCGGCGCTGCCCGCGCCCGACATCCAGTGGCACGTGCTGCCGGTGCCGTACCAGAACTTCGGCCTGACCGACCCGTCCTTCCGGGCCCTGTCGGTGCTGATCACCCTGGTCGCGCCGGGCAGCCGGGGCCGGGTCCAGCTGCGCAGCGCCGACCCGCGGCACAAGGCGCTCATCGACCCCGCCTACCTGTCCGACATTTCCGACCTGGATCCGCTGCTGCGGGCGATCGGGCTGGCCAGGGAGTTCGCCGCGGCCCGGCCCATGACCAAGGTGTGTCGGGAGGAACTGGCGCCGGGTCCCGGACTGCTCGGGGAGGGCGACCTGTCGGAGTGGATCCGCCAGGAGATCACCACGCTGTATCACCCGGTGGGTACCTGCGCCATGGGCGGCGACTCGGTGGTGGCGGCCAGCAAGCTGACCAGCGTGGTCGACAGCCAGCTGCGGGTGCGCGGGGTGGACCGGCTGCGGGTGGTGGACGCCTCGGTGATGCCCACCGTCCCGCGCGGCAACACCAACGCGCCCACGATCGCGATCGCCGAGCGGGCCGCCGACCTCATCAGCGGCCGGGCCCCGCTGGCCCCGGTGGACCCGGCCCAGCTGACCCTGGCCGCCGCGCCGGGCTAGCGACAAGGGCCGTCCACGCCCCACTGGCGCCACCCGACCGCACCCCACGCGCCCCACCCGACCCAGGTCCACGGAGCAGTTCAGTTCGTCCGGGCTATAGGCCGGGTTATTCGAACCACTCTTCGACCGTGTGGCCTGTGTGGCTCATGTGGCCAGCGGGAGCGGCGCGGACGCCCCATCGACCCCACGCGCCCCGCCCTCCAGGATCAGTTCGGATCGTCGGTGTCATGGCACGGACGATCTGAACTACTCCGCCAGTTTGGCGCTGCTACTTGTAGCGGCGGCCGTGGAGGAGGGTAGCCAGGCCGAGGAGGCGCTTCATGTCCTGGTCGCCGCGCTCGAACGAGGTCAGGTTGACCATCGGCTTCATCCACTGCCGGGCGATCGCCTTGGGCCGGGCGAACTCGCGCAGGCCGTCGGCGCCGTGGATGCGGCCGAACCCGGAGTCGCCCGAGCCGCCGAACGGGAGCGACGGGATCCCGGCGAACGAGATGACCCCGTTGATGGCCGTCATGCCGCTGCGCAGCGAGCGGGCCGCGTCCATGGCCACCTTCTTGTTCCGCGCGAACACCGTCCCGCCCAGGCCGTAGCGGGTGGCGTTGGCCAGCTCCACGCCCTCGGC
Organism: Streptosporangiaceae bacterium; assembly: GCA_050698895.1. Classification (GTDB taxonomy): domain Bacteria; phylum Actinomycetota; class Actinomycetes; order Streptosporangiales; family Streptosporangiaceae; genus DASUBV01. The sequence continues at coordinate 4,126 of JBOHCO010001223.1, read as the reverse complement.
CAGGTCGGCGACCCTGGAGATCGTGATCGTCGGCCCGAACGTCTCCTCGGTGACCGCCCGGCTGTCCTCGGGCACGTCAGCCAGGATGACCGGGCCCACGTACGGCGGCTGGATGGCGGCGATGCCGCCGATCACCGCCCGGCCGCCGCGGGCCACGGCGTCGGCGATGTGCTTCTCGATCACCTCGACCTGGGCGGGCATGGTCATCGGCCCGTAGTCGGCCTCCCGGTCCTCGCCCGGCCGCACCTTGGCCACCCGCTCGGTCAGCTTCTCCAGGAACGTGTGGTAGACGTCCTCGACCACGTAGACCCGCTCCACCCCGACGCAGGTCTGGCCGCCGTTGGAGATCGCGCCCCAGGCGCAGGCGTCGGCTGCCGCGTCCAGGTCGGCGTCTGAGCTGACCAGGAAGGCGTCCTTGCCGCCGCACTCGGCCACCAGCGGGGTCAGGTTCTGCGCGCAGGCCGCCATGACCTTCTTCGCGGTCGCCGCCGAGCCGGTGAACGCGATCTTGTTCACCGCGCTGCGGGCCAGCGCGTCGCCGGTCGGGCCGAACCCGGTCACCAGTTGCAGCACCGGCTGCTCGGGCACCACCTCCGCGAACGAGCTGACCAGCCAGCCCCCGACGGCCGGGGTCAGCTCGCTGGGCTTGAACACCACCGCGTTCCCGGCGGCCAGCGCGTAGGCGATGGACCCCATCGGGGTGAATACCGGGTAATTCCACGGGCCGATCACGCCGACCACCCCGAGCGGCTGGTACTCCAGCGTCGCGGCCTGGTTGAAGCCGACCAGCCCCGGGCGGACCCGGCGCGGCCGCAGCACCTTGTGCGCGTTGCGGGCCGCCCAGTCGATGTGAATGACGGCCAGCAGGATCTCCAGCTGCGCGTCGGCCAGCGGCTTGCCCGTCTCGGTGTGCACCAGCTCGGCCAGCCGCCCGATGTACCTGATCACGTGCGACTTCCAGGCCAGCAGCCGCTGGCGGCGGTCCTTCCAGCTCAGCCCGGCCCACCACAGGGCCGCGGCCTGGGCGCGGGCCACCGTGGCCGCCACGTCGGCCTCGTTGCAGACCGGGAAGGTGGCGATGACCTCGGAGGTCGCCGGGTTCAGCGTGTCAAAGGTCTCCGTGCTCGACGTCGTCGTGGTCGTCATCATCGCCTCCACCGGCATGCCCGCGGTCACTGCCATCGTCGTCATTACTGACATTCCGCGCTGTCGCGTGCCAGTAAACCATCGGGTGTTCGCTGAGGATAGCGTCGGTTTGGCAACAGCGATGACCGCCAAGAGACCGGGGGAGCGAACGTGCCCGGATCCGCTTATACCGACGCCGACCTGCGCTGGCTGCGGGAGGCCATCGAGCTGTCCCGAAGCTGCCCGCCGTCGGAGACGGCGTTCTCGGTCGGCGCGGTGCTGGTGTCCGGCGATCCGGCCAGGGCCAGCACCGCCGTCGCCACCGGGTTCTCCCGCGAGCGGGACCCGCATGACCACGCCGAGGAGGTCGCCCTGGCCAAGGCGGCCGAAGCGGGCGCCGGGCTCGGCGACGCGACGATCTACACGTCGCTGGAACCGTGCCTGCGCCGGCTATCCCGGCCGCGCTCCTGCGCCCAGCTGATCGTCGCGGCGGGCATCCGCCGGGTGGTGCTGGCCTGGCTGGAGCCGCCGCTGTTCGTGCCCGGCGGGGGAGCGCAGTGGCTGCGCGAGCAGGGCGTCACCGTGGTCGAGGTCCCCGACCTGGCCGGCACGGCCCGCGCCGTCAACGCCCACCTGCTCCCGTGGATGTCCCGCTGATGATTACCCCATAGTGGTATCAATGGGGTATTCACGGACACCGCTCCCTGACCCCCCGCCCGGCCCGGCGACGTGGTTGCAACAACCACATCGCTTCAGCGACGTCAGAGCAGCAACCACGTCGGCGGCCCAGTCACCCAGCCCGCCGCCGTTCGGGGCGCGTGTTACTGCCGGTGGCTCAGTGAAGGGAGAAAGGCGAAGCGGAGCGGGGGCCAGTCCCGCGGACCGGCGCCCAGCGACGTGAAAGGGCCGTTCACGTCGTTACAGCGACGTGAAAGGACCAGTCACGTCGCTGGCCGTCTGCGCCTCCGGCCGCTGGCTGGAGCCCACGTTGCTGACGGTGCCCGTGTGACACAGGAGATACAGCCTCAGCGGGCGTGCCGTCAGTCGGCCGCGCTAACGGGCGGGCAGCCGGCCGACCGCGCTGGTGGGCGGGCAGGGCGGTCAGCGGCTGGGTACGCCCGGCCGGTCGGGGCGGCCCACGGTGACGTCGGCCTCGCCCGAGCTCGGTCCGGGCTCCGGCTCGTCGGCGGCGGTCTCGCTGTCGGCGGTCTCGCTGTCGGTGGTCTCGCTGCCGGAGTCGTCGCCGGCCTGGGGGCCGGGGCGGGCGGCCAGACGGCGGTACAGGACCATGAGCCGGCGCCACAGGTGCAGCCGCCGGGCCAGCTCGATCAGGGCGCTGACCGCCAGCGCGATGCCCAGGGCGAGCAGCAGGCCCACCCACGGCCGGGACTCGAAGGCCTGGCCGCCCAGGCGGCCGATGAAGAACGCGTAGCAGGCCCAGATCACCCCGGCCACTGCGGTGGCGGCCACGAACGTGCGCCGCCGGTAGCCGATCAGCCCACAGGTCAGGGTGACCGCCGTGCGGCCGCCGGGCACGAACCGGCAGGCGATGATGATCCGCCACCCGTAGCGCTCCAGGGCCTGGGTGGCCCAGGCCTTGCGGTGGGCCCCCTTCTCGCCCGCGAACACCCGGCGCTCGATGGCCGGGCCCAGCCAGCGGCCGATCTGGTAGGTGAGGTTGTCGCCCAGGAACGCGCCCAGCGCGGCCAGGAGCACCAGCACCGCGATCCGGGGATCGGTGCTGCCGGAGGTCGCGACGCCGAGCGTGATGATCGCGGTTTCGCTGGGCAGCACCGGGATGATCGCGTCGAAGGCGGGCAGCAGCACGGCGATGACGTAGGACAGCGGGGACGTGATGGCCAGGGTCGACAGCCAGTTCATGGGCGTGCTCCCGGCCGGCGGCGCGGGCCGCCGTCAGCATGGTAAGAGCCGGAGTTGATCAGCGCAGTCCTCCGTCGTCGTGGTGTGGCGCCCGGTCTCCAGCAGATCACACTGCGCAGACAGGCCGTCCAGTCGGCGGCGCGATCCGGTCCCGGCCACCGCGAACGGCCCGCGGGCCGGGTCGGGCTGCGGCGGGCCATCCTCCTGGGCCGGCCGCTGCGCCCGGCGGTCCGGCTGGGCCCGGCGGTCCGGCTGGGCCCGGCGGTCCGGCTGGAGGGCCGCGAGCGACGGACCCAGCAGCGCGATGCCCGCCACGGCTACCCCCGCCGCGAAGAACTGCACCAGCAGCCCCGAGAACGAGGTGGCCAGCCGCTCGTCGAAGATCACGGCCCCGATGAGTACCCCGGAGACCGGCTCGACGGTGTCGATGATCGGCAGGCTCGAGGACAGCGCGCTGGCCTGGAACGCGCCGGTCGACAGCAGCAGCCCGGTGATGCCCAGCCAGATCAGCACCCACGGCTCCCAGTGACCGAAGATCGAGCCCAGCCCGTCCTGGCGCAGCGACCGGGCGAAGCTCGCCGTCACCGCGGCGGTCAGCCCGAAGACCACGCCCGCCGCACCCGCGAATAGCCGGGCCCTGGCCGTCCGGCCGGTGATCCGGCCCGCCGCCAGTGACAGCCCGGTGATGACGGCCACGGCCCCGAAGACCAGGAACCAGTCCGTCGCGGGGACCTCGGCCCGGTCGGACGGCGGGGGAGAGACAGCCAGGAACACCGCCACCCCGGTGGCCACCAGCAGGCAGCCGCCCCAGTCCCTGGCCCGCAGCGGCCGCCGGGACCAGCGCGCGGCCAGCGGCAGGGCGAACAGCAGGTCCGCGGCGACGATCGGCGCGACCAGGGTGAGCGGGCCGTAGGCCAGGGCCAGGCCCTGCAGGCCGTAGGCCGCGGTGGCCAGGGCCAGGCCGGCCAGCCACAGCGGCCGTCGGGCCACATCCAGGAGCAGCCGCGGGGACAGCGTCCGGCCCCGCGGGGCCAGGCCCGCCTGCTGATGCTGGAGGGCCGCCGCCACGCCGAACGCGCACGCCGCGGCCAGCGCGGCGAACGCCGACACCATGAGTCCG
>JBOHCO010001222.1:0-2689 GCA_050698895.1 Streptosporangiaceae bacterium | reverse complement strand
ACGAGCTGCACCGGATCGTCGACCTGATGCGCCACCTGCGCGGCGCGACCGCACGGCGGCACACCAGGGTCGAGATCCCCTTCTACACCGGCCGCCGCAAGCCGGTCAGCGAGCTGCTCAGCGCCCTCCCGTAGCCCGTGCGCGTCCTGTTCACCCGAGAGCAGATCAGCCCCGGCCTGGACGCGAGCGTGCTCATCGTCGGCCTCGGCGCCATCGGCACCGCCGTGGCCCGGCGTGACCCGTGAACCCGCCGACCCCGCCGATCCGCTGGCCCGCCACCCCCGCGCGCTGGTCACCCCGCACGTGGGCTGGCTCACCGAGCAGATGTTCACCCGCACCGCCGAGGTTTTCGCCGGCAACCTGCGCCGCTGGGCGGACGGCGACCCGCCCCGCTGGGCCGTGAACGCCCCGGCCTTCTGCCGCGGCCGCTAAGGACCGCGGCCGCTAGGACCGCGGCCGCTAGGACCGCAGGCGCCCGGCCAGCCAGGTGCCCGCTCCGGCCGCCAGCAGGATCAGCGCCGGGATCAGCCCGAGCAGGCGCAGTGCGCCCAGGCTCAGGTTCGCCGCCCCGGTCGTCCCGCCGGCCAGCCCGCCGCCGTCGTAGTGGCTGACCGGCAGCGCCACCACCAGGAACACCGCCACGATGACGGCCAGCATCCAGCTGCGCTCCGTCCAGGCCAGCACCCACAGCACGGCCGCTATGATCACCAGCGCGCCCGCGTGGACCACCTCCCGCACCAGGCTGCCGTGCAGGCCGGGCCCGGTCCCGATCAGCAGCGGCACCAGCAGCACCAGCTCGGCCAGGACCAGCCCGGCGACCAGGAACACGGTCGTCGGCTGGCGCAGGCCGGTGTGGCGGCCGTGCCACCGGTACCAGAGCACCGTCAGCACGACCGCGGCCGGGATGGCCAGCTGCCAGTAATAGCCCAGCGCCGTCACGACCGTCGCGTAAGTCTCGGTCACCACGACGTGGCATGACTGAGCCCCGAGCTGCCGGCAGATCTCCGTCCCCGGCAGCCCGGCCACGGCCGGGTGCGTCCCCGAGGCCCGCAGCCGCTCATAGAAGGGCAGCGAGCCGCAGATCAGCAGCCCGAACAGCAGCAGCGGCAGCCAGTAGCCGCGGGCCGCCGCGCTGGTCCGGTCACCGATGGCCCGCATCTCGGCCAGCAGGCGGGCCGGGTCCCTGTCGGCCGCGCCCGCGTGCTCAGCTGCTTCGCTCACCGTTGCCTCCTGCTGTGTCGGTGTCCAGCTCCGCGCCGTGCTCGCGGACCAGCCGCGCCAGCGCGTCCATCTCGGCCGCCAGGGCCGCCCGGCCCTGGCGGGTGATGCTGACCCAGGTCCGCGGCCGGCGGCCCGCGTATCCCTTCTCCACCCGGACCAGGCCCGCGTCCTCCAGCACCGTCAGGTGCGTCGACAGGTTGCCCGAGGTCAGCCCGAGCGTCTCGCGGAGGTACCCGAAGTCCGCCTGACGCGTCCGCGAGGCGATCGTCAGGATGCCGAGCCGGTGCCGCTGGTGCACCGTCTCGTCCAGGCCGGTGGCCGGGTGCGCGGCCGCGTCGGCTTCGCCTCCCGCGGCCACGCCGGCCTCGGCTTGGCTTCCCGCGGCCGCTCCCGCCTCGGCTTGGCTTCCCGCGGCCAGGCCCGCCCCGGCCGAGCCTGCCGCCTTCTCAGTCCCGGGCGCGCTCGCCGGGCCGCGCCCGTGGTCGCTGTCACTGCCGGACACGATGCTCCCCGCCAAGGCCTTTGTTTCTCCTTAACAAGCTAGTTTGCTCAGCAAGCAAGTTTTGTCAACCAGCAGCCGGGTCGGACCCCGGGGATCGCCCTGATCCGCTGACCGGGCGGAAACGCTGACCGCCACCTGGGCGCGGGTGACGCGCACCATCCTGGGATACTTGCCGCATGACGGACACGCTGCACGAGCTGGAGCAGACCCTCGTGTCTCGCCGCGAACTGCGCCCGGCGGGCTCGTACTCCGCGGAGTTGTTCGCCGATCATGAACGGCTGATGCGCAAGGTGATGGAGGAGGCCTTCGAGGTCTGCCTCGAGCTCGGCCGCGCCGAGCCCGATCACGGCGCGGTGGCCGCCGAGGCCGCCGATCTCGTCTACCACCTGCTGGCCGGCCTGGTGTCGGTCGACGTCAGCCTGGACAGCGTCCTGGCCGTCCTGGAGCAGCGGCGGCGATGACGGTCCGGGTGGCGCTGCCCTCGCGGGGCCGGCTGCGCGACGGTGTCCTGTCCCTGCTCGACGACGCCGGGTACCCCGCCTCCGTGCTGAAGGGCGCGGCCCGGGCCGCGACCGCGCAGACCGAGTTCATCGAGATGCGGCCCCGTGACGCCGGGGCCTGGCTGGCCACCGGCCGGATCGCCGGGGCCTTCATCTCCACCGACATCGTGCTGGAGGAGCAGCTCCAGGACCTGACCGCCGTAACGCTCGGGCTGGCCCGCTCCGACCTCATCGTCGCCTCGCGGGAGGATGACGGCCGGGCCGGCCGGGCCGACCTGGCCGGCGCCACGATCGCCACCCACCTGCCCGGCGCGACCCGGCGCTGGTTCGCCGAGGCCGGGGTCGAGGTCACCGTGGTGACCATGGGCGGGTCACTCGAGGGCGTGTGCGCCGCCGGGCTCGCCGACGCGATCGTCGACCTGCGCGAGACCGGCTCGAGCCTGGCCCGCAACCGGCTGCGGGTGCT
>JBOHCO010001221.1:0-5934 GCA_050698895.1 Streptosporangiaceae bacterium | reverse complement strand
CTGCTGGCCGCCGAGCGGCTCCGCCCCGCCGCCCGGGGCGGCCAGGGCGCTCCGGGCGGCCGGGTCCCCCGGTGGCCCGCGCTGCTGGCCGCCGTCCCGCCGGGCCCGCTGGCCGAGGAGCTCGCGCCGGTGGTCGGGGTCCGGGCGCTGCTGCCGGCGGTCCGCGCGACCAGCGTGCTGCGCGAGCAGCGCGCGCTGAACAGCGACGACAAGACCATCGCGCGGATCACCGCGGACCAGATGTCGGTCACGGCGCCCGAGCCGCCCGGTGCCCCCGGGCCCGCCGCGCCCGCCGGGCTGCCGGTGCGGCTGACCGTGACCGCGGTACGCGGCTACCAGGCCCAGGCCGCCCGCCTGGAGAGCCTGCTGGCCGGGCTGCCGGGCGTGCTGCCGCCGGGCCGCCCGGCGCTGGAGGCCGCGCTGGCCGCGGCCGGCCGGCGGGCCGGCGACTACACCGGGCGGATCGACGTCGAGCTGACGGCCGGCATGCCGGCCGCGGCGGCCATGGCCGCGGTCATGGCGGCGCTGCTGGACACGCTGGAGGCCAACGTGCCCGGCACCGTGCGCGACATCGACACCGAGTTCCTGCACGACCTGCGGGTGGCGGTGCGGCGGACCAGGGCGGCGCTCAAGCTGACCGGACAGGTGCTGCCCGGCGGGACCGGCGGCGTGTTCCGGCCGGAGTTCAAGTGGCTGGGCGACCTGACCACGCCGACCAGGGACCTCGATGTCTACCTGCTCGGCCTGCCCGGGATGACGGCCGGGCTGGCCGGGGCCGACCCCGGCGACCTGGAGCCGTTCGGCGAGCAGCTGGCCCGGCAGCGCGCCCGGGCCCAGCGGGACCTGGCCCGCGGGCTGCGCTCGGCCCGGTTCCAGCGGCTGCTCCGGGACTGGCGGGACGCGCTCGCCGAGGGCGGGGCCAGCGCCCGGCGCAAGCCCACGGCCGCGCGGCTGGCCGCCGGCGTCATCGCCGACGCGCACCAGCGGGTGCTGGCCGACGGCGCCGCCATCACCGCGGCGTCGCCCGCCACGAGCCTGCACGAGCTGCGCAAGCGCTGCAAGGAACTGCGCTACCTGCTGGAGATCTTCGCCTCCCTGCACCCGCCCGGTTCCGCCTGGCGCGCCGTCAAGGAGCTCAAGGGCCTCCAGGACTGCCTGGGCGAGTTCCAGGACACCGACGTGCAGCGGGCCGAGCTGCGGGCGTTCGCGACCACGATGATGGCCCAGCGGCAGGTGCCGGCCCCTACGCTGCTGGCCATGGGCGAGATCTCGGGCGGGCTGGCGCGCCGCCAGCGGCAGGCCAGGACCCAGTTTGACGGGTTGTTCCGGGAGTTCGCGGCGCCGGCCGGGCAGGCCAGGTTCCGGCCGCTGACCAGGCCGGCCGCCGGATGACTCACGGGATGAAGATCTTCGCGACGTACAACATCAAGGGCGGCGTAGGCAAGACGGCCACCGCCGTCAACATGGGCTACCTGGCCGCCCGCGACGGCTACCGGGTGCTGCTGTGGGACCTGGACCCGCAGGGCGCGGCCAGCTTCCTGTTCCGGATCCGGCCCCGGGTCAAGGGCGGCGGCAAGGCGCTGATCAAGGGCACCCGGCCGGTCGACGAGGCGATCAAGGGCACCGACTTCGAGGGCCTGGACTTGCTGCCGGCCGACTTCACCTACCGCAACCTGGACCTGGTGCTGGACAGCGCCAAGAAGCCGGCCCGGAGGCTGGCCAGCCTGCTGGCCCCGCTGCGCGGCGAGTACGACGTGATCATCCTGGACTGCCCGCCGAGCATCTCGCTGCTGTCCGAGAGCGTGCTGCACGCCGCCGACCTGCTGCTGGTGCCGCTGATCCCGACCACCCTGTCGGTGCGCACCCTGGACCAGCTCACCGCCTTCATCGCCGACTTCGCCGGTCACCGGCCCCAGATCCTGGCCTTCTTCTCGATGCTCGACCGGCGCAAGCGGCTGCACCAGGAGATCGTCACGGAGCTGCCCAGGGAGCGGCCGGAGTTCGCGGCCACCGTCATCCCCGCGCTGTCACTGATCGAGCGCATGTCGGTCGAGCGCGCCCCGGTGGCCGCGTTCTCGCCGCGCAGCCAGGCCGCCCGCGGCTACGCCGAGCTGTGGCGCGAGGCCAAGGAGCGCGCCGGGCTCGGGGACCCCGGGAAGCTCCGTAACTAGCCCCGGTCGCCCGGGCCGCCGGCGGCCCAGAACCCGGTCCGGCGGGCCGCCCGGCACCCCGGGATGCTCAGCCCAGCTCGCGCAGGAAGCCGATCATGGCCGCGCTGACCTCCTCCGGCCGCTCCTGCTGGGTCCAGTGCCCGCAGCCCGGCAGCAGCACCGGCTCGCGCAGCCGGGGCACGACCCGGCCGAGCTGCGCGATGCCCTCCCTGGCGCCGGGGAACCTGACCACCAGGTCCTGCTCCCCGGCCAGGTAGAGCGCGGGCACCAGCACCGGCGCGTGATGCCAGGCCCCGGTCAGCTCCCAGTTGCGGTCCAGGTTGCGGTACCAGTTCAGCGGCCCGCTGAAGCTGCGGCCCGCGTACTGGGCCGCGAACGCGTCGATGTCAGCGTCGGTCAGCCAGGACGGCAGGACGTCCGGCTCCGGGCAGATGTCCAGGAACTCGCCGCCGGGCGGCACGATCGGCAGGCCGCCGCGGCCGGGGCCGGGCTCGCCGGTGCCCGACGCGCTGCTCAGCACCCGGCGGAAGGTAGCCCGCAGGTCGCGCTCCAGCCCGGCCTCGGCCACGCCCGGGCCCTGGAAGTAGACCATGTAGAAGCCGTCCCCCAGGCCCGCCCGCAGGGCCGCGACCGGGGGCGCGGAGCCGCGCGGCCGGTAGGGCACGCTGAGCCCGATCACGCCGCGGATCCGGTCCGGCCGGAACAGCGCGGCGTGCCAGGCCACCGGGGCGCCCCAGTCGTGCCCGGCCACCACGGCCTGCTGCTCGCCGAGCGCGTCCATCAGCGCCAGCACGTCGCCTGTCAGGTGCAGGATCGTGTAGTCGGCGGCCTCGCCGCCGCCCGGCGGCGGCCCGGTCTGCGCGTAGCCGCGCTGGTCCGGCGCGACGGCGTGGAAGCCGGCCTGGGCCAGCGCGGTGAGCTGGTGGCGCCAGGAGTACCAGCTCTCCGGGAAGCCGTGCAGCAGGAGCACCAGCGGCCCGTCTCCGGCCTCGGCGATGTGCATCGGCAGCCCGCCGGCATCAACCGTGCGATGCGTGACTCCGGGTACGTTCGCGCCAGGACCGACCATGCTGGGAGAATAGCCGTGATCGATGCGACCGTGCGGTGACTGCAGGGTGACGGGACAGTGACGTAGCGTCATACATCATCTTTATGGAGCATTGCGCGTCCAAACGACCGCCGCACGGAGCATCCTGTAAGCGAGGAAAACTGTCTGTCCCAGGGGGGCCAGTGAGTCGCAGGCTGCTTCGGCTGGAGATTCCGGTCTTCCCGGAGCGCATGACGTTCCGGGTACACGATCCGGCCGTCGATCCCGACGCGCCGGGCGGTCCGCTGCCGCCAGTCGACTCCCTGATCAGCGCGGGCCGCGAGCAGATGATCGTGGCGACCGCCCAGGAGCACCTCGGGGTGCAGCTCACCATCGAGGAGTGGGACGACGCCCCGCCGCCGTTCAGCGACGGCTACGAGGACGAGGCCAAGTGCGTGCTCTACCTGCGGGGCAGGCTGAGCGTGGACATGGGCAAGGCCGGCCGCGCGGTGGAGAGCATGCGGCTGAGCGGCGGGGTGGGCGATTACGGGGCGCGCGTCTACACCCGGAACCGGACGGCCGCGGTGCAGCGCTACGAGGAGCTGTTCCAGCTGCACGCCGATCCGCTGGGCGACGACTTCCAGCAGGCCCGCAAGCGCCTGGAGGGGCTGGAGCAGTACCTGCTGCAGCTCTGGCGCGAGTCCTGACCCCGAGCGCCGGGCGCTGATCCCGGGCTGGGCTGGCTCCTGTACGGGCTGGCTAGGCGCTGGGCTGGGCTGGCTTGCTGGTGGCGGACCTCGAGGACTGCGCCGAGGCGCTCGAGGACGTGTGCGGGGAGGACGGCGGCGCGTGCCGGTCCCCGGCCGGGAACGGGCGCATCGAGTAGACCATCAGCGCCACCATGGCCGCCAGCGCCAGCGAGATCAGCACGAACGCGGCTCTGGCCTTGCCGGACCCCAGCAGCGCGGGGAGCCGTGGCTGGCCGAACGCCGCCAGCCTCGAGGCCAGCTTGGGATCCTCATCGGCAAGCTTGCGCTCCATCCCGTCCAGGATGCGCTGCTCGTCCATCGAAAGAGCCATAGCGCCACCTCCGGCCACCTTCAACCGCCTCCGCTGCGCAGCGGGCGGCGCCTATCTCTAACTATCCCCCACACCCTGATTCTTTACCCCGCCTTTGCCGCCCGGCAAGTAGGAGTCTGCTCGCATTACCAGATCTGCAGGTCCGCGCTCGCCCGCCGCCCCAGCGCGCGCCGCTTCTTGCTGTTATCAGAGTCATGGCTCGTGGGTGTCCCGTTGGTACCCGCGGGGTGGCACCGACGGGACACCCACAACCGGGATGCGACAGCGTGAGCCAGGCCGGTCGGGTCTCGCGCGTCGCTGCGGCCCCGTCCGCCCCGTTCGCCCCGGCGGCCTGCTCCGGGCCGGGCCAGCTCCCTGCTGGCCGGCCGCCCCTGATGGGGGGCCTTCATGATCGCGGAAATCGGTCCGCGATAGTCGCGGACGGATTTCCGGGATCATGAACTGATCATGAACTGCGCCTTCCGGACCGGCCGCAGCACGCCATCCGGCCGCCCGCAGCCCCAGCCCCAGCCCCAGTCGCAGCCGCAGCCGCAGCCCGGCATGGTGGCATGCATCGACAGCGGCGTCTGGGTGGTTCCATAAGCGCCCCTGGCCGCGCGGAGCGGGGCGCCGCCGGCTCGATCGAATACGTGTTTGATCTGATCGAATACTCGTTCTATAGTGGCGACCATGCGGTGGAACGCGCTCCAGCCGGACAGCACGCCCCAGGGGGCGCTGTTCGAGCGGGGCGCGGTCGCGCGGACCTTCGACACGCCCGGCTTCCGCGGCATGACCTTCTATGAGGTGCACGCCCGGTCGATCATCAACCAGGTGCCCAAGGCGTCCCGGATGGCGTTCCGCTGGACGATCAACCCGTACCGCGGCTGCGGGCACGCCTGCGTGTACTGCTTCGCCCGCAACACCCACACCTACCTCGACCTGGACACCGGGCAGGACTTCGACTCCAAGGTCGTGGTCAAGGTCAACGCGCCCGAGCTGGCCCGCCGCGAGCTGGCCGCGCGGCGGTGGGCGGGCGAGCACGTCGCCATGGGCACCAACGTGGACTGCTACCAGCGGGCCGAGGGCCGCTACCAGCTGATGCCCGGCATCATCAGCGCGCTGCGGGACGCGCGCAACCCGTTCTCGATCCTGACCAAGGGCACGCTGATCCTGCGCGACCTGGACCTGATCGCCGACGCGGCGCAGGTCACCGACGTGGGCCTGAACGTGTCGGTGGGATTTGTCGACAAGGAGCTATCCCGGCTGGTCGAGCCGGGCACGCCGAGCCCGGCGCGGCGGCTGGGCATCTGCTCGGCCATCGCCGAGCGCGGGCTGGGCTGCGGCGTGCTCATGGGCCCGGTGCTGCCGTTCCTGTCCGACTCCCCCGCCCAGCTGGAGGCGGCGGTCCGGGACATCGCCGCCGCCGGCGCGGCCCGGGTGACGCCGATCGTGCTGCACCTGCGGCCCGGCACCAGGGACTGGTTCTTCCGCTGGCTGGGCCAGCACTACCCGGACCTGGTCCCGGCCTACCGCGGCCTGTACGCCTCGGGGGCCTACGCGCCGAAGGCCTACCAGCGGCAGATCTCGGGCCGGGTCGCCGAGCTGGCTCGCGCCTACCGGGTCGGCCAGGCCAGCCCGGCCGCCGCGCGCCGCATCGGCCCCCCGCCGCCGCCGCTC
>JBOHCO010001220.1:0-2233 GCA_050698895.1 Streptosporangiaceae bacterium | reverse complement strand
GCCCCCGGCGGGAGCGCCGCGGGCCCGGCGGCCGGCGGCCCGGTCACGCTGTCGTCCAGGAACCGGCCGGGGGCCGGGACGGTGCCCAGCCGGTTGAGCCAGAACAGCCCGCCGGCGTAGAGCGCCGCGATGATGGCCAGCACCACCTGGCCGGCGACCGTGCCGAACGGGGCCGAGTAGGACCGGTTGAGCACCGAGAACACGGTGAATCCGAGCACGAAGATGCCGATCCACCGGACGGTGGTGCGGTGCTGGGCCCGCTCGGCCTCGATCTCGCGGCGCGCGGCCACGTCCCTGGCCAGCAGGGTGGCCAGGGCCACCAGCACGTCCCTGGCCCCGCCGCCGCGGCGGCCGGTGGCGATGATGAGGGCCGCCGCGATCCGGTCGCCGGCCGGGTCGTCGATCTCGGCCGCGAACTCCCGCAGGGCGGCCTCGGTGCTGGTGCGCGCGGCCAGCCGGGTGGCCAGCCGGCTCACCGGCCCGGCCACCGCGGCCGGCGCGGAGCGGGCGCTGGCCCCGAGCGCGTCCTCCAGGCCGCGGCTGGCGGTGACCATGTCGGCCAGCCGGCGGATCCACTGCTCCAGGCCCTCGAGCATGGCCGTCCGCCGCCGCTGGCCGGTGGTCAGGCCGAGCTTGGGCAGGAAGACGACCGCGGCGGCCGCGGCCAGCGCGCCCACCGGCCAGCCCGTCAGCACGAACACGATCAGGCCCGCCAGCAGGCCGATCAGCGCCCGCTTGCGGCCCGCTCCCGAGATGGTCAGCCGGGCCGCCAGCCCCGGCGGCGTGCCGGGCACCGGGGCGCGGCCGCGCAGGCCGGCGAAGCCGAGCACCAGACCGCCGACGATCGCCGCGCCGGCCAGCGCCGCAAGTAAGATCATCGCCAGCCTCCGTTCCTGGCCGGGCCGCGGGGCCGGTCCAGCAGCGCCGGGTCGAAGCCGGCCGCCACCAGGCGCTCCAGCAGCGTCGGCGACGGGGTGTGCGCGGCCACCGCCCGGCCCGCCGGGCCCTCGGGCAGGAACAGCCGGTTGGCCGCGGGCCGCTCGGTGTCGGCCGGCGGCAGGACCTCGAGCACCTCGGACACGTAACGCACCGTCCGGGTGCCGTCGTAGCGCTTGCGCACGTGCACGATCAGGTCGACCGCCATGCCGACCAGGATGTGGATGGCCCGCTCGGCCAGCGTCAGGCCGCCGCGCAGGGCCAGGATCAGGATGCGGTCGAACGCCTCGGCCGGGGAGTTGGCGTGCATCGTGCACATCGAGCCGTCCTGGCCCGAGTTCATCGCCTCCAGCATCGGCATGATCTCGCTGCGCCGGACCTCGCCGACCAGGATCCGCTGCGGGTTGTGCCGCAGCGCGTGCGCGACCAGGTCGTGCAGGCTGATCTGGCCGGCTCCCTCGGAGTTGGCGTCCCGCGCCTCGAACGCGATCACGTCCGGGTGCTGGGGCGAGCCGTGCAGGTACAGCTCGTACTCCGACTCCAGCGTGGCCAGCCGCTCGCCGGGCGGGATCTCGCTGGCCAGCGCCCGCAGCAGGGTCGTCTTCCCGGCGTTCACGCCGCCGGTGACGATGATGTTGCAGCGGGCCCGGACCGCCGCGGCCAGGAAGGCGGCCAGCGCGGCGTCCACGGTGCCCAGGTGCATGAGCCGGGCCATGCTGGCGTCCAGGTGCCCGTGGCGGCGCAGCGACAGGCACGGGCGCGGCGTCACCGACATGGTGGCGGTGAGCCGGGCGCCCCCGGTCAGGGCCACGTTGACCAGCGGCGCGGCCGAGGAGAAGTCACGCGCCGTCTGCCCGCCCCTGGCCGCCCAGGTGCGGATCATGGCCAGCAGCTCCTCATCGCTGGCCGCGACCGGCGGGCCGGCCACCCGCTCCCCCGTCGAGTAGGTGATCCACACCTGATCGCAGCCGTTGACGTCCACGTTCTCGACGTTCGGGTCGCGCAGGTACCCGGCCAGCGAGCCCAGCCCGTAGCGCTGGTCGTAGACGGCCTGGGCCAGCGCCTCGCGCTCGGCCGGCGAGGGCATCCGGGCGCCCGACCGGACCTGGTGCTCGGACCACATCCGGACCGCCTCGCGGATGAACGCCGCCGCCTCGGGCTCGGTCGCGCCGTCGTCCAGGCGGCCGGCCACCGCGGTCAGGATCTCGGCCACGACACCCCGGAAGCGCGGGTCGGCCAGCGCGGCCTGGGGCACGTGCCGCGGAGCCGGCCCGCCCGCCGGCGGCCGGTCCCGGCC
>JBOHCO010001219.1:0-3636 GCA_050698895.1 Streptosporangiaceae bacterium | reverse complement strand
CCGCCCAGCCCGCCGCTCCCGAGGCCGCCGAGGCTCCCTAGACCGCCGACGCCGACGCCGACGCCGACGGCAGCGCCTGGGCCGGGCGGGCCCTGCGCACGCTGGCCGGGGCGTTCCTGGTCACCTGGTCGTTCCGGCTGTCCGGGTACCTGACCTCCGGCCCGTGGCTGGCCGTGGCGGTGGCCGTGCTCGGGCTGGCCGGGCTGCTGGCCATCATCACTGCCTGGCTGCCCGAGCGGGTCATCGGCCGCCGGGCCCAGCGCCGGACCGACTGGGCGGTGCTGATCCTGGTCCTCGGCGCGCTCGCGGCGTGGAGCTACTTCCAGGTCTTCCAGGCCCCCGACTACGGCACCGACGAGATCGCCTTCGACCAGTACGCGGCCCAGCTCGCGCTGCACGGCATCAACCCGTACCTGCACTCCATGGCCGCCGCCTTCCCGCTGTTCCACGTCTCGCCCAACGGCTACACTTTCCGGCTCAGCGGGCAGCCCGTGACCAGCCTGTCCTATCCCGCGCTGTCGTTCGAGGCCTACCTGCCGCTGCTGGCGCTGGGCCTGTCCACCCAGGCCGCCGTCTGGACCGACGTGGCCGCCTGGGCGCTGGGCGGCATCGTGCTGTTCGCGGTGCTGCCCAGGCGGCTGGGCCCGATCGTGGTCGCGCTGCTCAGCCTGGACGTCTACATCGGCTACGCGGTCGGCGGCGTCACCGACTTCCTGTTCGTGCCGCTGCTGATCGGCGCCGCGGTCAGATGGGACCGCTTCGGCTCGCTCAAGGGCCCCGCGGCCTGGCGCGGCCCGGTCCTGCTGGGCCTGGCCATGGCGGTCAAGCAGACCCCGTGGCTGGTCGTCCCGTTCGTGCTGGTGTCCATCGCGGCCGAGTCGCGCCGCGGGCGCGGCTGGCGCCAGGCCCGCCGCGACGCGCTGCGCTACCTGGGCATCGCGCTGGCCGCCTTCCTGGTCCCCAACCTGCCTTACCTGGTCCAGGACCCGGCCGCGTGGCTGCGCGGCATCCTCACCCCGCTGCTGTCCGGCGCCGTGCCGGCCGGGCAGGGCCTGATCAGCCTCAGCCTGTCGCTGCCCGTCGGCGGCGGCTCGCTGCGCGACTACACCATCGCCGCGCTGGTCGTCATGGCCGCCGTCCTGGTCTGCTACGTCGTCACCTACCCGCTGCTCAAGCCGGCCGCGTTCCTGCTCCCCTCGGTGGTGCTGTTCTTCGCCAGCCGCTCGTTCGGCAGCTACCTGGTCATGCTCATCCCGCCCGCCATCGCCGCCGCCGCGACCGTGCGCCGCCCGGCCGGCCTGACCTGCTGGCGGCACTGGAAGTGGGCTGTGGCCGGCAGCGGTGCCGCCTGCGCCGCCGCCATCACCGCCGCGCTGACCTCGGCCAGCCCGATGACCATGGCCATCCAGTCGGTGCGCACCACCGGGCAGCTGGCCACCGTGGAGCAGCTCGGCCTGACGGTCACCAACAACACCTCCGGCCGCCTCAAGCCCGCCTTCACCATCGAGGACGGGATCAGCGCCACCGCGTTCTGGCGCCGGCTGACCGGCCCGCCGGAACTGGCCCCGCACCAGCGGGCCCGGTACGTCATCGAGGCGCCCAGCTACTTCGCGATGCCGTCGATCACCAGTGGCTTCCAGGTGCTGGGCTTCGCGCAGGACCCGGCGTCGGTCAGCCGGACGAGCGCCTACGTGGCCAGCCAGTGGCGGGTCGTGCTCCAGCCGGCCGCCATCAGCGCGCCGGTGCGCCGCGGCAAGAACATCACCGTGCACGCGCAGATCGTCAACCGGCTCGACGGTCCCGTCCGGGCCGCCAACGTCTCCGTCTACCTCGGCCAGGTCATCTACGCGCAGCGCGGCCTGCAGTACAGCCAGGCGACAATTAACAGCAGCCTGCCCGGCCAGACGCCCATCCGAGCAGTAACTGATGCCCGCGGCATCGCCACCTTCGTGATCAGCAGCCCGGCCAGCGGCAACCCGGTCTACTTCGAGGCCAACCTGGTCAAGCCCGCCTCGGCCTACCCCTACGGCTACTCGCCCATCCTGGCCGTGCGGTTCCGCAAGTGAGCGGCCGGGCCGCCACCGTCGGGTCGCACGCCGCCCCCCGCTATCTGCGACGGCACCTGCGGCGCACGGCGGCCGAGCCGCTGGTCCTGGTCCGCCGGGTCGGCTACGCGGTGCTGGCCGTGCAGCTGGGCTGCATCTGCGCCTGGAGCGCGGTGCTGTACCACCGGTACGCGCTGACCTTCGACTTCGCCGTCTACCACCAGCCCTGGTACCTCATCGCGCACGGCGACCTCGACCCGTACAGCTCGGTGTCCAAGCTGCCGTTCTGGCGCAACGACGCCGAGTTCGCGCTGTGGCCGCTGGCCGCCCTGTACTGGGTCTGGCCGCACGACGTGATGCTGCAGTGGGCTCAGGACGCCGGGGTAGTGGCGGCCGAGGCGCTCGCGTTCGGCTGGCTGTGCGAGCTGGCCGGGCACCGAAGTTCTGGCCAGCAGAGGCGCACCGGCCGCGACGCGGCCCTGCTGGCCGGCACGGGCCTGATCCTGCTGGCCGCCAGCCCGTGGATCTGGTGGGCCATCTCGTTCGACTACCACGAGGAGTGCCTGGCCCTCCCGTTCGCCGTGCTGCTGGCCAGGGACCTGGCCACGGGCCGGCGACGGATGTGGCTGTGGCTGGTCCCGATCCTGGCCGCGGGCGCGCCGGCCGCCACTTACGTGGTCGGCGTCGGCCTGGGCGGAGTGGTGGCCGGGCGCCGCCGGGCCCGGCTGGCCGGCGCCCTGCTGGCCGGGACCGGCGTCGCCTACTCCGCGCTCATCGTGGTCCTGCACGCCGACGCCGGCGCACCGCTGGCCCGGCACTACGGCTACCTGGTCGCGGGCGCGGCGGGCCGCCAGCTCACCGCCGGCGGCCTGGTCAAGGGCCTGGCCCGGCATCCGCTCAGCCTGGTCCGCGCGCTGTGGGCCAAGCGCGTCGACGTGCTGGCCAACCTGCTCCCGGCCGGCCTGCTCGGCCTGGGTTACCTGCGGCTGCTGCCGCTCATGCTGGTCGTGCTGCTGGCCAACACGCTCAGCTCCGGGGCGCGCTTCGCGGAGCCGCTGTTCCAGACCCTGCCGGCCTACGTGCTGCTGCCCGTGGGCTCCGTGGCCGTGCTGGCCTGGCTGGCCGCGCGGCACCGCCGCACGGCGCTGG
Source organism: Streptosporangiaceae bacterium (assembly GCA_050698895.1). Lineage (GTDB taxonomy): Bacteria > Actinomycetota > Actinomycetes > Streptosporangiales > Streptosporangiaceae > DASUBV01. Next base: position 442 of record JBOHCO010001219.1, on the reverse strand, counting down.
TGCTGGCCGGCCTGCTGGTGGTCCAGGCCCTGGGCTGGGCCGCCGTCTGGGGCCCGCGCACGCCGCTGCAGTGGCTGCGGGTGTCCAGCCCGGCCGCCGCCACGCTGGCCGCCGTCCAGGCCCGCATCCCGGCCTCCGCCGAGGTCATCGCCTCGCAGGGGGTGGTGGGCCGGTTCTCCGGCCGGGCTGACGTGCACGAGCTGGCCCACACCGGCTCGACCCCGATCACCAGCGGCGATGTCTGGTTCGTGATCACGCCGTCGGCCGGGGTCGAGCTGGAGCCGGTGGCCAGCGCGCTGGCCCTGATCGGCGAGCTGGCCGGCCCGCTGCACGCCACGCTGGCCCGGCACGGCCACGGCGTGTGGGCCTTCCGCTGGCACCCGCCGCCCGGCGTGCGCACCCTGCGCATCCCCGACGGCTCGGCGGGCCTGCCCGCCTGGGC